>CAZMTB010000108.1:0-13171 GCA_964569095.1 uncultured Aquificales bacterium | reverse complement strand
CAGGTGGCGATGATGGTGAGGCTGCCACCCTCCTCGATGTTCCTGGCGGTACCAAATATCTTCTTTGGCCTGTCCAAGGCCTTGGCCTCTATGCCACCAGAGAGAACCCTCCCCGTAGAGGGAGTCAGGGCGTTGTATGCCCTCGTGAGCCTGGTGATGCTGTCCAGCAAGATAACCACATCCTTCTTGTATTCAACGAGACGGCGGGCCTTGGCGATGGCCATCTCGGCAACCTGCATGTGCCGCTGGGGAGGTTCGTCGAAGGTGGAGCTCACCACCTCTCCCTTCACGTTGCGGATCATGTCGGTAACCTCTTCCGGGCGCTCTCCTATGAGGAGTACCATGAGGTAAACCTCGGGGTGATTGGTGGCTATGCTGTTGGCAATGTCCTGAAGTAGCATGGTTTTACCGGTTCTGGGAGGGGCAACAATCAGCCCTCTCTGACCCTTTCCGATAGGCGTGATGAGGTCCATCACCCTCATGGAGAAGTTGTCTGGAGAGGTCTCAAGTTTCAGGCGCTCACGGGGGTAGAAGGGGGTGAGGTTGTCGAAGTGTATTCTGTCCCGCGCCTTTTCGGGAGGCTCGCCGTTTATGCTCTCCAACTTGAGAAGGGCAAAGTACTTCTCACCGTTCTTCGGAGGCCTGATGTGACCCATGATGACATCTCCCGTCTTCAGACCAAAACGCCTTATCTGAGACGGAGAGATGTAGATGTCGTCTGGACCCGGAACATAGTTGAAGGAAGGGGACCTGAGGAAACCAAAACCATCGGGCAGAACCTCTAACACCCCCTCGCCCACCATGGTTCCGCTCTGGGCGGACTGGTGCTCCAGGATCTTCATTATGAGCTCTTGTTTCCGAAGCCCTGCTATGCCCGAGATTCCCATCTCCTTGGCCATAGAGACCAGCTCCACCACCTTCTTGGCCTGTAGCTCCTGGAGATCGAGCTTCTCGAATATCACCCTCCCCGGAGAGACTTGTCTCTTGCCCTGATCATTACTCCCCTCTTTGGTGCCATCCTTCTCAGAGGCGGCTTGGGAGTCTTGGGTCTCCTCCTTCCTCACCTTGGGCGGCCTGCCCCTACGCCTCCTTGACTTCTCCGGGGGGGGCTCCTGCGCCTTGGCCTCCTCCGAGGCCACTTGGGTCTCCTGAATAACCTCTGTGGTTTCAGACGATGTTTCCATGCTCTTCAACTCTCCTTCTCAATACCTTAGAATCTGACAGAACGAGGAATCAGCCTTCAGACACACCTGCCAAGCTCCTCTACGTTAGAGGGAAACCCCTTTGTGGGAAGAGAACCATCCACCTCGCGGTATGCACCTTTGCCAATATGGTGTTTCAGGACTTCAACCTTTTCGAGCCAAGTGCAGATCAACTCCGCCTGCTAAAGACTCTTATCCACACCTCGAGGCGTATAGTCAAGCCCCTTTCTCAGTTTCAGTCTCCGCTCCAGAATAGGCCTCCTCGAGCATCTCCAACAGCCTCTTCTCCAAGGCCTTGATCTCATCCCTGAATAGAGCGGCCTTTTCGTAGGCCATCTCATCGGCCGCCTTGTACATCATGCCTTTCAACTTCTCTATGCGTTCCTCTACGCGCCTCACGTCGGTGTAGGAAGACGCCTCTTCAGCTGCCAGGGGAATCGTGTAGTAGTCGGCCTCGTAGGGAGAGGAGAGCACCTCCTCTATGCCCCTCTCTATGCTCTGGGGAGTTATGCCGTGGGCCTCGTTGTATTCCTGCTGGAGCCTTCTGCGCCGGTTGGTCTCCTCCACCGCCATCCGGATGGAGTCGGTGAGCCTGTCGGCGTAGAGTATGGCCTTACCCCTCACGTTGCGGGCCGCCCTTCCTATGGTCTGGATAAGAGAGGTGTGTGACCTAAGAAAACCCTCCTGGTCCGCGTCAAGTACGGCAACCAGCGAGACCTCGGGAATGTCCAGCCCTTCCCGCAACAGGTTCACCCCTATCAGCACATCGTACTTACCCTGCCTCAGGTCTCGTATTATGGCCGTTCTCTCCAGGGTGTTCACCTCGGAGTGGAGGTAGCACACCTTGAGACCCAGATCCGCGTAGTAGTCACAAAGGTCTTCTGCCATACGCTTGGTGAGGGTGGTGACCAGCACCCTGTCACCCATCTCTATCCTATCCCTTATCTCCCCCAGCAGGTGGTCCACCTGAAACCTGGCCGGCACCACCTCCACCTCGGGATCCATGAGTCCCGTGGGACGAATTATCTGTTCCACCACATGGGAGCCGCTCTTCTCGAGCTCGTACCTTCCCGGCGTGGCCGAGACGAAGAGCACCTGGTGGGAGAAGGACTCGAACTCCTCGAAGGTGAGAGGCCTGTTGTCCAGGGCCGAGGGGAGCCTGAAGCCGTACTCTACGAGGTTCTCCTTTCTCGAGCGGTCTCCCCTGTACATCCCCCTCAACTGGGGGATGGTGACGTGACTCTCGTCAATAATGATCAGGGCATCGTCGGGAAGGTACTCCACCAGGGTGGGAGGAGGCTCTCCAGGTGCCCTCCCGCTCAAATGGCGAGAGTAGTTCTCTATCCCTTTACAGTAGCCTATGTTCCTGAGCATCTCCAGGTCAAAGTTTGTACGACGCCATAGCCTCTCCGCCTCGGTCTCTTTGCCCATCCTCTTGAGCTCCTTCACCCGGTCTTCGAGTTCCGCCTTGATGGAGGCAATGGCACGTTTGAGGCGAAGCTGAGGGGTAACGTAGTGGGTAGCGGGATATATCTTAACCCGCTCCAGCTCCTCCTCCACTGCCCCAGTAAGGGGATCGACGACCAAGATGGCCTCGATCTCGTCGCCCCAAAACTCTACCCTCAACACCCTGTCTTCCATGTGAGAGGCGTACACCTCCACCACGTCTCCCCTCACCCTGAAGGTGCCCCTGTGAAAGTCGTAGTCGTTACGCGTGTACTGCGTCTCGCTGAGCCTTCCCAGCAGCTCGTCTCTCTTGATCTCCATTCCCCTCTCCAGGGAGATGGTCATCCCGTAGTAGGCATCGGGGGATCCCAAGCCGTAGATGCAAGAGACACTGGCAACGATCACCACATCCCTGCGCTCGAAGAGGGAACGGGTGGCAGCGTGCTTCATCCGGTCTATCTCCTCGTTGATGGAGCAATCCTTCTCGATGTAGAGGTCCTTGTGGGGTATGTAGGCCTCGGGCTGGTAGTAGTCGTAATAGCTAACAAAGTACTCCGCGGCGTTGTTGGGAAAGAACCTCTTGAACTCGCTGTAGAGCTGGGCCGCCAGGGTCTTGTTGTGGGAGATCACCAACGTGGGGCGATTCACCGCCTCAATCACCTTGGCCATGGTGAAGGTCTTGCCACTTCCCGTAACCCCCAAAAGGGTCTGGTAGGGCACACCTGCCCTCAGGTTCTTCACTATCTCTTCTATGGCCCGGGGTTGGTCTCCCGTGGGCTCAAAGGGGGATTCCACCTTGAATCTTCCACCCATGGCCAAGGCTAATAGTCCAACTTGCGGGGGCTGGGCAAATGGGGCTACATGGCTGGCATCAGGCTCAACCCGTTAGGAGGTCTCCCCTTGGCGAGAGAGGAGTTGAAGGCGTGGGAGGGGCTCTTCGCCTTTCTGAAGAGCCCCCTGGAAACCCTGAAGACGGTTGGTCCCAAGCGCGCTGCGGCCTTCGGCAGGCTGGGGCTGGAGACCGTGGGAGACATCCTCTCCCACCTGCCCAGGGAGTACGAAGACAGAAGCGAACCATTGAGGATTTCCCAGATACGCCCAGGCAGAAAGTGCTTCTTCAGGTGCAAGGTGTGGAAGGGAGGAGCCCTCACCGTGGGGCGCAGAAGGGTGTATGACGTCTACTTCCACGATACCACGGGCACCGTTCGGGGAAGGTGGTTCAACTTCAGGGAGGATTACATGAGAAAGACCTTCTCTCCCGGCAGAGAGATGCTGCTCTACGGCGAGGTGACCCTAAACGGATACGACGGGTACCTGGAGGTGATTCACCCCCAATGGGAGCCCGTGGGCAAGACTCCGCCTGCGGGAGTTCTTCCCCTCTATCCCAGCGTACAGGGCCTCCACCAGCTAACCATCAGGGACGTGGTGAAAGAGGCGCTGAAGCGCATGCCCAACCACAGGGAGTACCTCCCACCCGCAATGGTAGAGGAGGAGGGTTTCCTGCCCTTGCAACGCTCACTCTGGGAAGTCCACTTTCCAGATCGGGGAAACCTGGTCTCAATCAAGGAGAGGTCTGCTCCCTCCATCCGCAGGCTGGTGTTCGAGGAGTTCTTCTTCTTTCAGATGGTCCTCATGCTGAAACGCCGCGCCCGCACCAAGCTGAAGGGCGTACCCTTTAGTCCCCCCGGAGAGATGAGAAAGGCCCTGCTGGCTTCGCTGCCCTTCGAACTGACAGAGGCCCAGAAACGCACCTTGGCCGAGATCGACGAGGATCTGTCGAGACCCTCTCCCATGCACCGACTGATCCAGGGAGACGTGGGGAGTGGAAAGACTGTAGTGGCCTTGCTGGCCATGCTAAGGGGAGTGGAGAACGGCTATCAGGTGGCCATGATGGCTCCCACCGAGATACTGGCAGAGCAACACGCCATGGTACTCTCCCACATGCTGGAACCTCTGGGAGTGAAAGTGGCCCTTTTGGTGAGCGGCCTTCCATCGGCGAAGAGGAGAGAGATTCTCTCGGGGCTAAAGGCCGGAGAGATTCCTCTGGTGGTGGGCACCCACGCGGTGATCCAGGAGGGAGTGGTGTTCAACCGCCTGGGATTGGTGGTGGTGGACGAACAGCACCGTTTCGGGGTTATGCAGAGGGCAGCCTTGAAGGAGAAGGGATCGTCCCCCCACATGCTGGTGATGACGGCAACTCCCATACCCCGCACCCTCTCACTCACCCTCTACGGAGACCTGGACATCTCGGTGATCGACCAGCTGCCCAAGGGCAGAAAACCGATAAAGACCGCAGTTGTCTACGAACACCAGCGCTCAAGGATGTATCGATTCGTTAGATCCCAGCTCGAGAAGGGAGCCCAGGTCTACATGGTTTACCCTCTGGTAGAGGAGTCGGAGCGATTAGAACTCCGCTCGGCAACCTCAATGTACCCAAACCTCGTGAAGGAGTTTGCCCCCTTCAAGGTTGGACTGCTGCACGGGCAGATGCCTCGGCAGGAGAAAGAGAGGGTGATGCTACAGTTGAAGAGGGGAGAGATCCAGCTACTGGTGGCCACTACGGTGATCGAGGTGGGAATAGACGTACCAAATGCCACTGTGATGGTGATAGAGGAGGCACACCGGTTTGGGCTCTCCCAGCTCCACCAGCTGAGAGGCAGGGTTGGGAGGGGAGAGAAGCCCTCTTTCTGTATTCTTATGGCAGGTGAAAAGGGGAAGCTATCGGCCTCGGCCAGGGAGAGGCTAAAGACCCTGGAGTCCACCACAGACGGCTTCGCCATTGCAGAGAAGGACCTGCAGCTGAGGGGGCCGGGGGACTACCTTGGTACCAGGCAATCCGGCCTGCCCCTTTTCAAAATAGGGGACATCGTACGAGACCAGAGAGAACTTCAGAAGGCAAGGACTTGGGCATCAAGAATCGTCTCATCCGATCCCAGGCTGGGGCTTCCAGAGCACGCCGGCATAAAGGCCTACATCCTCTACTCGGGACTATGGAGACAGGCACGAACGGTAGAGGCGGGGTGAAAGACCAAAAGCAAGGGCAGCGTACGAGGTAAAAGAACCTCCCGCATCAGCCCATTAGCCACGCGCCCCCCGCATCGCCCAACTCTTTCTTGGCCTGATTAACCAGCCAGCGTCGATGCTCGGGATCCAGCCATGGATTTCTAGCTATCCTCAGCAGTCCCATTGCGAGGTATAGGGTTAGGTGATCCCTTAAATGGTGAAGTGGAAGGGACACCTCTTCCGAATAGCGGCAGAGAAAGTGCCCAGCAAAACTTCTTCCCCTCTCCCCGTCTCCTCCCCTCCACATGAAGTGATGAATCAACTCTCCTGCCACGAAACCAAGGTCCCAACAACGATGTGTAACCTTGGCCCTCTCGAAGTCTATGGCGGTAACCTGGTCTCCCCTAAAGAAGAGATTGGTAGGGGTTGCGTCCCCGTGGACGAACACCCTTCTGTCTCCTCCCGAAATCCTATCCACCGCCATCTCCCCCCTCTCTTCAAAGAGAGAGGCCTCATCCTCAGAGATCAAGCCCGCCTCCTTCAACTTCAACGCCACCTTCAAAAGGTACTTTTGGCCCCTTCTGCCCCCCGCAGGCAGAGTCCCCTCGCCCCTTGTGTGAAGAGTTGCAAACCACGAGGCCAGAAAGGAGAGCTTCTGGGATAGCTTCTCTTCCCTACCCCCCTTTATTGCCCACTTGATGTAGTGATCCAGGTCTCTACCCTTGGCCCTCTCCATGAGAATGGCAACGGGCTCGTCCAGGAGAGAGTAAGCACAGGCCGCCCGGAGCTTGCCCTCGCAAAAGCCCAGTCTCTCCACTTCCCTCATGTTGGCAAGCTCCCTGTCCCTGGTCTCCTTCGCCCGCTCACCCTGGTAAACCTTGGCCACCGCTTCGGCCCCGCTCCTCCTGTCCACCAGCAGATAGACCTTCTTGCCCCTGGATAGGCGATGGATCACCGGACTGAAGGGGGGATGCTTTCCCAAAAAGGGCAACACACCACCCACGAAGGCATCCACCAGAGGCCGGGTTTCAGGGGTTAGAGGCTGAGCCATCCCTAGTTCAATCGAGGTAGGGAATCAGGCAGATGAAGACGAGCTCTTCCTGAGAGGTGTTTCTGAACTGGTGTTCCTCCCCCGGGGGTATGAATAGGACAGTACCCTCAGGAACGGGTATCCACTTACCCTCCTTCAACACCTCCCCTTTGCCCCTAAGCACATAGACTTCGTGCTCCCAGGGATGGGAGTGACAAGGGGTGTACCCCTCTGGTTCCACGTGGAAGATCCTCATGGCAAAACGCTTGGCTCCATCGTCCTTTTTGATGGCCCATCTCACCTTCACACCCCTGGCTCCCTCCTCGCTTACGGGTTCCAAGGGAACATCTCTGTAATCTACTACCTTCATCCTCCTAACCTCCCTACGAAAAGGGGCGGCCATTCTGGCCGCCCCTTCGAAGTCAAACCCTTGAAGAGAACCTTATCATTCACCCTTCTGCTTCAGGCCGTACTCGTAACCCTTGTCGAAGGCCGCCAGGTTCAGCTTCTCCGTGCCAGGGGGCACGCTCTCCTCAACTGCCTTGCGCATGGCATCCACACCGATCACCCCGGAGACCGCCGTGAAGAAGCCCAGCATCACGATGTTGAGAACCATGCGCCGACCCAGCTCCTCTGCCATTCTGGTAGCGGGTATCTTGTAGAGCTTCTGGGTGGGCTTTATCTCACCGGGATCAACCAACTCCTCCTCGATGATGAGGATGCCATCCTCTTTCAGCTTGGGATAGTAGCTGGTGAAGGCCTCCTGGGACATCACCACCAGCACGTCCACCTCAGAGGTGTAGGGATAGAGAACCTTTTCGTCCTCGAGCACCACCTGAGAGCTGCACGCACCACCGCGGGCCTCGGGACCAAAGCTCTGGGTCATGGTTGCGGCCTTGCCCTCGTGGATGGCGTAGGCCCTTCCGATGATTAGACCCTGCAGGATCACTCCCTGGCCGCCAAAACCTCCTAATCTAACCTCTATTCTTCCCATCTTACACCCCCCATGGCACGTACTTGTCTCCAAGCTTCTTGGAGAGGTGCTCGTTCATGGCCGTAATGTAGTCGGGCTTGTCGATGTCCACGAACTTTCCAATGATGATCTTGTCTGGACGCAGCAGGTCTATACCCACGTCCTTGGGATCCGCCCCGTTCTGAATCACGCAGTGCTCCTTGTAGTACTTGAGCTCATCCGTGGCGGCTCCCAGCTTGTTCCTCCTGAGGTAGATGGTGGGACAGGGGGCCAGAATCTCTATGAAGGAGAAGCCCTTCCTGTTCAGGGCCTCAACCATGGCCTTCTTCAACTGCACAACGTGGTAGGCGGTCCACCTGGCAACGTAGCTGGCACCACAGGCTGCCACAAGGTAAGGCAGGTTGAAGTTGTCCTCGAAGACCCCGTAAGGGGTGGTGGTTGCAATACTCTCGTGGGGAGCCGTGGGAGTGACCTGACCACCGGTCATGGCGTAGGTGAGGTTGTTCACCAAGATCACGGTAATGTCAATGTTGCGACGGGCGGCGTGAATCAGGTGGTTTCCACCGATTCCGCTCAAGTCACCGTCTCCAGAGTAGACCACCACGTGCATGTCGGGCTTTGCCAGCTTCAGGCCAGTGGCAAAGGCTATGGCCCTTCCGTGGGTGGTGTGAACCGAGTCGAGCTTCAGGTAGCCTGCCACTCGCCCCGTGCAGCCGATTCCCGAAACAACGGCGATCTCGTCCAGGGGAATACCGCAGTCTTTCACCGCCCTGGCAAAGCAGTTCACCGTGGTGCCGATTCCGCAACCGGAACACCACACGTGAGGGAGTCTATCCGTTCTCAGAAACTCCTCTACCGGGTTCTCGTACTTTGCATCAGCGCTCATTTCGCTGCCTCCATAATAGCCTCTAAAATCACCTCGGGATCGTGCACCGTACCACCGGCATGGGGCACCCGCACGACATTGGTGGTTCCAGCAACAACTCGCTCCACCTCCCTGGCCACCTGTCCCCTGATGTTGAGCTCGGGAACCACTATGGCCTTCACATTGGAAGCGATCTCCCTGACCCTGGGAGAGGGGAAGGGCCACACGGTGATGAGACGCATGAGACCCACCTTCACGCCCTTCTCCCTGGCCATCTCAATGGCCTTGATGGAGACCCGGGCGGAGATGCCGTAGGAGAGCACCACCACATCCGCGCCTTCTACCTGGTCCTCCTCGTACTTCCAGATCTTGGGGGCATTCTTCTTGATCTTGTTCACCAACCTCCAGCACATCTCGTGCTGTGCCTGGGCATTGATCACGGGATAACCCCTCTCGTCGTGGGTGAGACCCGTAACGTGGAACCTGTATCCCTTGCCCACGTAGGGGAACTCGGGAACCAGGTCCTCATCGGGCTTGTAGGGAAGGTACTCCTCGGGAGGTTTGGTGGTGAAGCGGCGCTCAACCACCTTGATCTCTTCAGCCTTGGGAATCACCAACTTCTCGGACATGTGTCCCACGCACTCGTCCATCATGAAGAAGACGGGCACCCTGAACATCTCCGCCAGGTTGAAGGCGTCGATGATGAAGTCGAAGCACTCCTGAACCGTGCTGGGGGCGATGGCGATCACCTCGTAGTCACCGTGGGCACCCCACCTCACCTGCTGCATGTCCGCCTGACCGGGCAGGGTGGGAAGACCCGTGGAGGGACCACCCCTCTGCACGTCAACAAAGACACAGGGTGTCTCCAAGCAGGCCGCCAGACTGATGTGCTCCATCATGAGAGAGAGGCCGGGACCAGAGGTGACGGTCATTGCTTTCAAGCCAGCCCATGCCCCACCCTGGAGGCAGATGGAAGAGGCTATCTCGTCCTCCATCTGGATGAAGACCCCTCCCACGGTGGGTATTCTCGCGGCAAAACGCTCCACCACCTCCGTGGACGGGGTGATGGGATAACCCGCTGCAAAGCGGCACCCAGCGGCAAGGGCACCCTCACAAGCGGCGTGATTGCCGTCCATGTAGTGAACCCCGGTGAGAACCCCCTTGGGATCAGCAGTTGTGTACCTTATCTCAGCCATTATCTATCCCTCCTCGATCGCTTCGCGCATGCCGTAGATGGCGAAGTCGGGGCAGTACATTCCGCAAAGCCCGCAGCCGGTGCACTTGTCAGGGGCAGAAAATTCGGGATAGTGGTACCCCTTTGAGTTGAACTTGTCAGACATGGTGATGGCCCCTGTGGGGCAGAACTCCACGCAGTACTCGCACCCTTTGCAACGCTCGGGCTTGATGAAAACCAGACCTCTAAACTTCTTTTTTGCCATAGTTGGGCCTCCTGGGTTATTTGCCAAGCACCTTGGCCATGGTGGCACCTATCTCGGCAGGACTGTCCACCACATGCACCCCAGCCTCTTTCAAGGCAGCCACCTTCTCTGCAGCGGTTCCCTTACCACCGGCAATAATGGCACCAGCATGGCCCATCCTACGGCCAGGAGGTGCGGTACGCCCAGCAATGAAGGCCACCACGGGGGTGTCGGGCATGTTCTCCTTGATGTAGGCAGCGGCCTCCTCCTCTGCAGATCCTCCAATCTCTCCAATCAGCACGATTGCCTCCGTCTCGGGATCGTCCTTGAAGAGGGCAAGAAGGTCAACAAAGGTGGATCCGATGATGGGATCTCCACCGATACCGAAGCAGGTGCTCTGCCCGATACCACGCTCGGTCAACTGCCAGACCGCCTCGTAGGTGAGGGTTCCCGAACGGGAGAGGAGACCCACGGGACCCTTGCTGAAGATGTAGCCGGGCATTATGCCCATCTTGCACTCCCCAGGGGTGATGACGCCGGGACAGTTCGGTCCCACCATGCGAACGTTCTTGCCCTCCATGTAGCGCTTGGCCCTGAGCATGTCCATGGTGGGGATTCCCTCGGTGATGGTGACGATAACCTCTACCCCCGCATCAACGGCCTCCATGATGGCATCGGCACAGAAGGGAGGGGGAACGAAGATGAGAGCGGCGTTTGCGCCCTCTTTCTCCACCGCCTCGGCTACGGTGTTGTAGATGGGAACCTTGCCTTCCCACTTCTGGCCACCCTTACCGGGGGTGACTCCAGCCACTATGTTGGTGCCGTACTCCAGGCACTGCTGGCTGTGGAAGGTTCCCTCTTTTCCGGTGATTCCCTGAACCACAACCCTCGTGTCCTTGTTAACAAGTATGCTCATCCTTCTTCCTCCGTCTCAAGACTTACGCAACGCCTGCAGCCTTGGCCACCTTCTCGGCTGCGTCGGCCATACCAACGGCGGTGATGAAGGAGAGACCAGAGTTGTTGAGAATCTCCATTCCCTCCTTGCTGTTGGTCCCCTCGAGGCGCACAACGATGGGAACCTTGATGTCCAGGTTCTTGGCCGCCTGGGCGATTCCGTTGGCAACCCTGTCGCACCTCACGATACCACCAAAGATGTTCACCAGCACCGCCTTCACGTTGGGATCGCTCAACAGGATGCGGAAGGCGTTCTCCACCCTCTCCGCGCTGGCAGCACCACCCACGTCCAGGAAGTTTGCAGGCTCGCCACCGTAGAGTTTGATGATGTCCATGGTAGCCATGGCCAGACCAGCACCGTTCACCATGCAGCCGATGTTGCCATCCAGCTTTATGTAGTTGAGGTCGTACTTGGAGGCCTCCACCTCAAGGGGCTCCTCCTCGTGAAGATCCCTCATCTCCACTATGTCGTTGTGGCGATAGAGGGCGTTGTCGTCAAAGTTCATCTTGGCATCCAGGGCGATGAGGTCTCCCTCCTTGGTGATCACCAAGGGATTGATCTCGGCCAAGGATGCGTCTTTTCCAACGAAGGCGTTGTAGAGCGCCATCATGAAACGACCCGCCTTCTTCACCAGATCCCCCGTGAGACCCAGTCCGTAGGCAAGCTGCCTGGTCTGGTACGGCATCATGCCCACCAAGGGATCGATGAACGCCTTCAGTATCTTCTCAGGGGTCTCAGCCGCCACCTTCTCTATCTCAACACCACCCTCGGTGCTCACCATCATCACGATGCGCTCCGTGGCACGGTCTATCACCATGCCCATGTAGAGCTCCTTCTCGATGTTGAGACCCTGCTCAACCAGAACCTTGCGCACCAGCTTGCCCTGGGGACCGGTCTGGTGAGTCACAAGGGTCATCCCCAGAATCTTGCCGGCAAGCTCCTCCACCTCGTCCAGGGACTTGGCGAGCTTGACACCGCCTCCCTTGCCTCGGCCACCGGCATGAATCTGGGCCTTCACCACCCACAGGTTTCCGCCAATCTCCTCGGCAACCTTCCTGGCCTCCTGGGGAGTCTCAGCAACTCCACCCTTGGGCACAGGAATGCCGTACTCGCGAAAAACCTCCTTCGCCTGATACTCATGGACCTTCATCTAACACTCTCCTCCTTACGGGGATTCGTCTCACCCCTCACGGTATTGGAATTGGTCGCACCCTTAATGGAGAAGGCGGGAGACCCCTCTGATCTCCCGCCAATACACTCTGTTTCTCTCATAAAGGCCTTCGGTTATGCCTATTTACAGCCTCCCCCTCATCATGAGGCGCCTCAGCTCAACTATACCCTTGGTGGGATTCAGCTCCTTTGGACACGCCTCAACGCAGTTGAAGATGGTGTGGCATCTCCAGATTCCGTGCTTGTCGTCTATGCAGTTCACCCTGTCTTCGAAGCCCTCGTCCCTGGAGTCCATCATGAACTTGGACGCCTTGAGAAGGGCATTGGGACCGAGGAAGTTCTTGTCTGCCCAGTATGTGGGACAGGAGGAGGTACAGCAACCACAAAGGATGCACTCGTACTTTCCGTCCAGCTTCTCCCTGTCCTCTGGAGACTGGTACCTCTCCCTGTCGGTGGGGGGAGGGGTCCTGGTGATGAGGTAGGGCTTGACTGCGTAGAGCTTGTCATAGAACGGTTCCATATTCACCACGAGGTCCTTGATAACCGGAAAACCTCTGAGAGGCTCTATGGTGATCACGTTGGTGCCCAGGTCCTTCACCTGCACCTCGCAGGCGATGTTGTTCTTGCCGTTGATGGTCATGCCACAAGAGCCACAGATACCGTGGCGACATGCCCTACGATAGGTCAGGGTTCCGTCGATGAACCATTTAATGTGGTTAAGGGCGTCCAAGATCACCCACCCCTCTGGAACGTCAAAGGTGTAGTCCTGCACTCTACCCTGTTCGTCCTTCTCGGGGTCATACCTAAAGATACGGAATGTGTACTCTGCCATGGGACACCCCCTTTAGAACTTACGCTCTTCGGGCACGAAGCGGGTTATGGTGACCGGCTTGTAGTCGAACTTCACACCCTCTTCGGTCCGATAGGCCAAGGTGTGTTTCAACCAGTTCTCGTCGTCTCTTCCCGGGTGATCAAGGCGCCAGTGGGCACCACGACACTCGGTACGGTTGATGGCAGACGCAACGATCACCTCTGCGGTCTGGAGCAGGTGGCGAAGCTCAATGGCCTCCTGAAGGTCGGTGTTGAACTTCTGTCCCTTGTCGTCGATG
>CAZMTB010000107.1:0-1637 GCA_964569095.1 uncultured Aquificales bacterium | reverse complement strand
GGTCCTCTCTCTCTTTCGCTTTGTAGGGGCGGGTCTTTCTGGTTCCTGGGTCTTCTTTTTACGCCTCTTCTTTGCCATCCTTGGGATCTCCTCTTCGGTCTCTCCAATCTCGCACTTCGGGGGTAATACCACCTTTGGAGGGCCTAATAAAGCCGTGTTGTAGATTGCCCCTACCAGGGAAGCTTGTGAATGCACCCATTTTCTCTATTGACACCTTAAACGGCGGTTTAGTAAAGAGAGCGCCCATAGCAAGAAGGGAGGAGGGGTTCACACCCCGATCTTTGCAAGTGGTGTCTAACCGCCTGTTTTTCCTTTGCTGGATTGAGGGGAAGCGGAGAGTGGTGCGGAGTTTGTGAAAAAGGGCATTTTCTCTATTGACTGTGAATAAGGGTGCAAGGTAGTTAGACGGCGACATTTCGGGAGGTGATCGGATGGAAGGTGTTTACTGGCCGTTGGTGTTTGTGTTTTTGCTAGCAGTTGGGTTTGGTGGCATGGCTGTGATCATGTCCAGCCTGTTGGGTCCCAAAAAACCCGATCCCATCAAACTCTCCCCGTACGAGTGCGGTGTTGACCCGGTGGGTGATGCGCGAAAGCCCTTCCACATCCATTACTACGTGATAGCCCTTCTCTTCCTGGTCTTCGACATAGAGGTCATCTTCACCTATCCGTGGGCTGTGCGTTTCAAGAGCCTGGGTCTTTTTGGCTTTCTGGAGATGGCGGTCTTCATCGCCATATTCCTGGCCATCTTCGTCTACGTGTTAGGAAAGGGGGCCTTTGAATGGGAGTAAAGAGAACACCTGTCACGGAGATCGACGTTTCAACGGTTATTTCCCCGCAGGCTGCCCAGGGTGAGGTTACCGCCGAAGAGATGGAGATGCTGGAGAAGGGTGGGGTGTTGGTCACCACCCTGAACAAGGCGGTCAACTGGGCCAGAAAGTGGTCTATCTGGCCGTGTACCTTCGGTCTTGCCTGTTGTGCCATCGAGATGATGGCTACGGCTGCCGCGCACTACGACATGGCTCGTTTCGGATGTGAGGTGTTCAGGGCGTCTCCTCGCCAAGCCGACCTTCTCATCGTTGCAGGAACCCTTACCAAGAAGATGGCTCCCGTTCTGCGTAGGGTGTACGACCAGATGCCCGAGCCCAAGTGGGTGATAGCCATGGGGGCCTGTGCGATAAGCGGGGGGATCTTTAAGAGCTATGCGGTGGTGCAGGGGGCCGATAAGGTGGTGCCCGTAGACTACTACATTCCAGGTTGTCCTCCCAGACCGGAGGAGCTCATTCAGGCCATTCTCATGCTGCAGAAGCAGATAGAGAAAGAGCCTTTCTCCAACAAGATTTAGGGTTTAGCCATGATGGACGTTGTGAATTCTATCAAAGAGAGATGGCAGGATGCTGTAGAAGAGGTGAGAGAGTTCAGGGGAGAGGTGACGGTGGTCGTCTCGCCCAGCAGCATCCTGGAGATTGCGGAGTACCTCAGGGGAGAGGGATTCACCTTTCTGGTGGACCTATGTGGAGTTGACCTGGGAGTGGATGAGGAGCCAAGGTTCCAGGTGGTTTACCTTGTGAGAAACATGGATACCACCGAGCAACTTAGGGTGGTGGTGAAGCTTCCCGCCGATAGTCCCGAGGTGGTCA
>CAZMTB010000106.1:0-2983 GCA_964569095.1 uncultured Aquificales bacterium | reverse complement strand
ATCTCCAAGAAGTAGAAGTTCTTGTTCGCGTCCATAAGGAACTCCACCGTGCCTGCGTTCACGTAGTTTATGGCCTTGGCGGCTGCCACTGCCGCCTCGCCCATTCTTCTCCTCAACTCCGGGTCCACCGCGGGCGAGGGGGCCTCTTCAATCACCTTCTGGTGGCGACGCTGCACCGAGCACTCCCTCTCGTTGAGATAGATGGTTTTGCCAGAGGCGTCGGCCAGTATCTGCACCTCCACGTGGCGGGGGTTCTCGATGAACTTCTCGATGTAGATGGTAGGGTTGGCGAAGTATGCCTTGGCGCGGGTTTGGCACATCTTGAAGGCGTTGTCCATCTCGCCGTCGTCGTTCACCACTTGCATGCCTATGCCCCCTCCTCCCGCAGAAGCCTTCAGCATCACCGGGTATCCCATCTCTTTTGCGGCCCGCTTTGCGTCTTCTGCGTCCTTGAGACCCTCCGTTCCCGGCACCACCGGTACCCCTGCCTCTTTCATGAGCCTTCGGGCCTCCACCTTCAGCCCCATGGCAGCCATGGCCTCGGGAGAGGGACCTATGAAGGTGATTCCTGCCTTTGCGCAGCTCTTTGCGAAGCCGGGGTTCTCTGCTAAAAGCCCGTACCCCGGGTGTATGGCGTCAACCCCTGCCTCCTGTGCAACCTCTATTATCTTGGCCATGTTGAGGTAGCTCTGTGCTACGGGGGGAGGACCGATGTGTCTCGCCTCGTCTGCGAGCTCCACATGCAGGGCCTCCTTGTCAGCCTCTGAATAGATAGCCACAGTGGATATTCCCATCTCTCTGCACGCCTTGATGACCCGGCAGGCTATCTCTCCCCTGTTGGCAACAAGTACCTTTTTGAACATCCGCCGCCTCCTTGTTTGCTTTGGTCAAACTTTTTCGGCTTCCCTAAACACTAATTATTCTCTGGTGGGATAGGTGTCAACAACAAAATCTCCTTGACACCCAAATTGTTTGGGGTCATAGAGCCCACGGTGGGGAGAAGCGAAGGGAGGCCATGAGGGAGATAGAGAACTGCTGGATACGACCCATGCTCGCCAGGGGGGAGTGCCCCAACATAGACGCGGATAACGAGAGGGTACTGCTAACCAACCTGCGTAAACGGCTTTACCACAAGTGCGTTGACTGCAAGCAGTTCATGGTGGAGCTGGCTGCCTTCATCAATCCCCAGGAGGGAATGGACATCTTTCCCCAGATCCTTGGCAGAAAGACCTCTCAGGAGGTGATTCACAAGCTCAAGGAGAGGGAATGGTCTCTCAAGGCCTTCTCTGAGGTGTTTGGGGTCTTCTCCAACTCCCAGGACCAGAGGGACATCTACCACTCGCTGCTCACCATCTTGTCGGCAGAGGAGGGGTTTGGATTCAAGAAGGCCATACTCCTCCTGGTTAACCAGCTGCAGGGCGCGTTGAAGGCCAATTGGGGCATGGAGAGCAGGGGGAACGGTGGCAATGTTCTCAACCACCTGAAGGAGTACGAACTGTTAGAGCAGGGAACCTACGACTTGGCCCCCGTGATCGAGAAGCTCACCTTTCCTTTGGACAAGAACCACCCGGTGACGGGTATCATGCTCTCCCGTGAGATCCGGGAGGTGGACAGGGGAAACGAGGATCCCGTGCTCAACAGGGTGCTTTTACTCCTCTCCACCACCTCGTGCCTCTTTCTCCCCCTCTGGGGCAAGAAGGGTCCCCTGGGCATGGTTCTGCTGGACAAGGGAGATGTGGAGCTGAGCCAGAGTGATCTCAGGGCCATGGTGAGCTTTGCCACCAAGGCCTCATCTGCCATGGAGAGGGTACATCTCTACCAGAGGGTAGGGGACCTGATGAGGGAGAAGGCACGCTCAGACACCTACCAGTACGCCGAGAAGAGGGCAGAGATAAAGATAGAGAAGGTGGAGGCGGTTAACCAGCTCACCTCGAGAATTGCCCACGAGATAAGAAACCCCGTCACCGCCATTGGGGGACTGGCCCGGTACCTGCTTGGCAAGATGGACCACCATCCATACCGGGAGGTGGTGGAGGCCATAGCCAAGGAGGCCGAGAAGCTGGAGACGCTGGTCAACCAGGTCCACTCTCTGGCCGAGGACCTCTATCCCTCAAAGGGGCACTTCGACCTGGTCAGGGTGGTGAAGAGAACCATACCCCATTTGCAGAGCGATCTGCCTGAGGGATACACCGTGGTTGAGGACCTGCCCGAGGAGGTTCTCATGGTGAACGTGGATCCCAAGCACATCAAGACCGTCTTGTGCCACTTGGTGGAGAACGGCATCGAGGCCATGCCCAAAGGGGGAACGGTCACGGTGAGGCTGTGGAGGGAGAGTGGAGAGGCGGTGTTGGTGGTGGAGGACCAGGGAGAAGGAATTCCAGAGCACATCCTGAAGCAGGTGGAGGAGCCTTTCTTCACCACCAAGGAGGACGGCACCGGGCTTGGCCTCTCCATCTGCCGGCGGCTAGTGGACGAGAACTCGGGCACCTTAACCTTGGAGTCCACCGTTGGAATAGGTACAAGGGCAATCATCAGGTTGCCCCTGCTGGGGTGAGGTTTCCCTTTACGAGATGTGCTCCGTTCCGAGGGTAGAATGAGGCCGGTGACCAGGAGAGAGGCGTGCGAGATGCTTGCCCTACCTCGGCGGGAGGTGTTCTCCCTGGTGAGTTGGGCAGCGGAGGTGAAGAGGGCCTTCTGGGGAGACGCCTTCCAGTTCTGTTCCATAATAAACGCCAAGAGTGGTCTTTGCGATGCCGGATGCGCCTTTTGCGCCCAGGCCCATCCCAAGGCCACCGGTGCTCCTGTCTATCCCCTGGTCTCCCGGGAGAGGTTGCTGGAGGGGGCTAGGCAGGCGGTCGAGTAGGGGGCTGCCCGGTTCTCGGTGGTGGCCAGCGGCAGGGGGCTCTCGTCGGCGGAGATGGAGGAGTTGCTGGTGGCCGTTGAGGCCTTGAAAGACGAGTTTCCCCGGCTTCTATTGGACGTT
>CAZMTB010000105.1:0-13359 GCA_964569095.1 uncultured Aquificales bacterium | reverse complement strand
GCGACGGGGATGCCCGGTACGCACGAGTGGTGGAGATAGATGTTTCGTCCCTGGAACCGGTGGTTGCCCTTCCCCACTTGCCAGAGAACGTCAAGCCAGTCTCCTCCTTGCCCGAGATACCTATAGACCAGGTGGTTATAGGCTCGTGTACCAACGGTAGGATCAGAGACCTCAGACAGGCAGCGGAGATACTGAAAGGGAAGAGGGTGCATCCCAGGGTGCGGCTCATAATCATTCCGGCGACCCAGAAGATCTACCACCAGGCCATGACAGAGGGACTGTTCGACATCTTCCTCTCTGCAGGGGCTGCCATCTCCACACCCACCTGCGGACCGTGCCTGGGAGGGCACATGGGGGTGTTGGCAGAGGGAGAGAGGGCCGTTGCAACCACAAACAGAAACTTCGTGGGCAGAATGGGGCATCCCAAGAGCGAGGTGTATCTGGCCTCTCCCTACGTGGCGGCTGCTTCTGCGGTGGCTGGTCGCATTGTCCACCCCGAGGAGGTGATGTGATGATAGAGGGCAAGGCGTGGGTGTTTGGTGATCACGTGGACACGGACGTGATAATTCCGGCGAGGTATCTCAACACCTCCGATCCCCAGGAATTGGGTAGTCACTGCATGGAGGACGCTGACCCGGAGTTCGCGAGCAAGGTGGAAGAGGGTGACGTGATCGTGGCTGGCGAGAACTTTGGATGCGGTTCTTCCAGGGAGCACGCCCCTATTGCCATAAAGGCGGCAGGAGTCTCTTGTGTTATAGCCAAGAGCTTCGCCCGTATCTTTTACCGCAACTCCTTCAACATGGGGCTACCCATATTGGAGTGTCCCGAGGCGGTAGAGGGGATAGAGGAAGGCCATAGGGTGAGGGTGGACCTCTCCTCTGGAACCATTGAGAACCTCTCTACGGGCAAGAGCTTCAAGGCCGTTCCCATTCCTCCATTTATGAGGGAGCTGCTGGACGCCGGTGGACTCATGCCCTACGTGGCGAAGAAGATGGGTTTGGGGGTGGGAAGATGAGACGGAACGGATGGTTCTTCTCCCTGTTGTTGGGCGTTGCGGTGGTGCTCTTCTCTGTCCCGCCCTCTATGGCGAGGGTGGTGGAGTGGAAGGCCCCGGAGGTTACGGTGAAGCTTGATTTACCCAAGGGATACGACTTCAAGCTGGTATACTCGAGGAAGGCCTTCATATCGTTCCCTTCCAAGGGTGTACAGATAGTCTCTCGGGTGCTGCCCTCAATGGTGATAACCCCTGAAGATATACGCAGGGAGGGTGGACACCACCATCACGAGCCCGTTGGTACCAAAGAGCTTGCCAAGAGACTGGTGGGAACCGCCAAGGCCATGAACGGAAGGTCTGCCTCTGGAAGGAAGGTGGAGGTGATCGGCACGAGGCTGGGCGAGAAGGGGAAGGGGATCTGGTTTGGTGAAGAGATATACACCATCACCGACGAGGAGAGGAATTACAAGGCCCTTTTCTGCCAGAGGATATACTATTCTCCCAAGTTTACCCTAACCCTTTTCCTGGAGAAACGCTTGAAGAAAGGGGAAGATGAGAAGGCGATATACAGGGCTTTCCAGAAGATCGCGGATTCGGTCTCCTTCTAGGGCCTGGGGGGATGGTGGTAGGCCCTTAGTATCCGTTCTCATCCGTACCCGCAACAGGCCCACCTTTTTGAGGGAGGCGGTGGAGTCTGTCGTGGCTCAAGAGTATCGTCCCATTGAGGTGGTGGTGGTGAACGACGGGGGAGACGATCCATCGCCTCTCTTGGCTTCCCTCGATCTGAGGGGGGTGTCTCTCAAACTGGTGAACCTTCCCAGAAGGAGGGGAAGGTCCTTTGCCGCCAACCGGGCGTTTGAAGAGAGCTCCGGCAAGTACGTGAACTTTCTCGATGACGATGACATTCTCTTGCCAGAGCACGTCTCCACCTTGGTGGGTGTGCTTGAGAAGCAGCGGCGCAGAATTGCGTACACCGCCTGCGAGATGGTGGAGATGGAGATGCTGCCCGACGGTACCTGGAGGCAGAAAAAGGAGGTGTTGAGGAGGTTCTCAACCCCCTTTGACGAAAACCGTATTCTCTTCGAGAATTTCATCCCCTTCATGACCCTGATGATGGACCGGGAGGCCTTTGAGTGGGTGGGGGGAGTGGACGAGTCCTTTGAGATCTACGAGGACTGGGATCTCATCATAAGGCTTTCCGAGAGGTACACTCCCTTGCACATTCCCAGGGTGACGGCCCTTTACCGGGTTCATAGTGAGGGAGGGGTTGGGGACGCCCGAACCTCGGATGATCTCTGGCGGTGGACGGAGAGGGTGTTTGTTAAGCACCGTGAGAAGCTATCTCCCGAGAGGCTCTGCAATCACCTCAGGTGGGTGATTGGCCTGAAGATGGTGCGCTTTGAGGGAGAGAACAGGTCTCTTCTTGCCAAGGTGGAGGATCTGGAGAGGACGGTCAGATCCTTGAGGGAAGAGAACCGGGGGCTTAAGGAGAGGTGTGAGGCCCTGGATACGGAGAAGCGGGTTCTCTCTGCAAAGGCGGCGTCTTTAGAGGCGAGAGTGGGTCTTCTCCAGGCGGAGAGGAATGCCCTGCAAAGGTACAGAGATGCTGTTGAGTCCACCTTGGGATGGCGTTTGCTGGTCAAGCTGCGGAGGATGCGGGATGGCCTGCTTCCCCAAGGTTCCGTCAGGAGGGCCCTGTTGTGGGATGGCTGGACGGCGCTCTTAAAAGGCAGAGATCGCAAGGAGAAGATAAAAAAGGGGGTGGAACTCCTGAAGACCTGTGGGATTAAGGGTTCCTGGAGGCACCTGAGGAGTCGCATCCAAGGTGCCGATTCTTACAAGACCTGGATTCTGCTGAACACCCCTGACGAGAAGATGCTCAGCGAGATGAAGAAAGAGGCGAAGTCCTGGGAGTCTGCCCCAAGAATAAGCGTGATCATGCCCGTCTACAAGACGCCGGTGGGCTTTCTTCGAAGGGCAATAGAGTCGGTGGTTAACCAAGCCTATCCTTTCTGGGAGCTCTGCATAGCGGATGATGGTTCGGCAGATCCTGAGGTGGAGAGGGTGTTGAGGGAGTACGAGAAGAGGGACTCCAGGATAACGGTGCGTTTTCTGCCGGAGAACAGGGGGATCTCTGCCGCCTCCAACGAGGCCCTCAGGATGGCCACGGGGGATTTTGTTGCCCTTCTGGATCACGACGACGAGCTTGCGCCTCACGCCCTCTACCGGGTTGCCGAGGTGATTCGCGAGCGGCCAGAGATAGACATGGTATACTCCGACGAGGACAAGCTCGCTCCCAATGGGGAACGATGCGAGCCCTTTTTCAAGCCCGATTGGTCCCCCGACCTTCTTCTCTCCCAGATGTACACCTGCCACCTTGGAGTGTACCGCCGAAGGATTCTGGAGGAGATAGGTGGATTCAGGAGCGATTACGACGGTAGCCAGGACTACGACATGGTGCTCAGATTCACCGAGAGGACAGAGAGGATACATCACATCCCAGATATCCTCTACCACTGGCGCATGGTGCCAGGGTCTTGCGCGGGGGATGCCTCTGCTAAACCCTTTGCCCAGGATGCTGGCAGAAGGGCCCTTGAGGATGCCTTGAGGAGAAGGGGGATAAAGGGCAGGGTGCTTCCAGGATTCTCCGTGGGAATGTACAGGGTGAAGTACGAGATAGCGGAGCCCAATCCCCGTGTCTCCATAATCATTCCCAACAGGGACCACGTGGATATGCTTGGTCGGTGTATCGATAGCCTACTTTCCAAAACCGACTACCGGAACTACGAGGTTGTGGTGGTTGAGAACGGCAGCCGGGAGTCGGCGACCTTTGAGTACTACGAGAGGCTTGCCGAAGAAGAGAGGGTGAGGGTTATCGAGTATCCAGAGAGGGAGTTCAACTTCTCTGCCATAAACAACTGGGCGGTGGAGAGAGCAAAGGGGGATATGGTCCTCTTCTTGAACAACGACACCGAGGTCATCTCCCCGGAGTGGCTCGGGGCAATGGTGGAGCACGCCCAGAGGCGGGAGGTGGGGGCTGTAGGAGGCCTCTTGCTCTTTCCAGACGATACCATTCAACACGCGGGGGTGATCCTTGGGATAGGGGGAGTGGCCAGCCACTCTCACATGTGGATGAGGAAGGAGTTGATGGGGTATTTTGGGCGTCCTCACCTGATACACAACCTCTCTGCGGTTACTGCCGCCTGCATGTTGATGAGAAGAGAGGTGTTTGAAGAGGTTGGGGGATTCGACGAAGAGAACCTGCCCGTGGCCTTCAACGACGTGGATCTCTGCTTGAGGATCAGGGAGAGGGGCTACTGGATCGTTTACACCCCCTACGCAGAACTCTACCACCACGAGTCTGTGAGCAGGGGGAGGGATGATGTTTACAGCGATAGGTTCAGAAAGGAGATTGAGCTTATGCGAGAGAGATGGGGTCCCCAACTGGACAAAGATCCCTTCTACAACCCCAATCTGAGTTTAGAGGCGGTTGACTTCTCTGTGAGGGTTTAGGGGGCTGGCCATGCTGGTTGGAGTGATGTCGGATACCCACGACAACCTGCCCGTGGTGAGAAGGGCGGTTGAGCTCTTCGCGGAGAGGGGAGTGGAGCAGATACTGCATGCAGGTGACATAGTTGCCCCCTTCTCCCTTGTTCCCATTCTGGAATCAGGTATCCCTTTTCAGGGGGTGTTGGGCAATAACGACGGCGAGGTGGTGTTGCTTCTTGAGCGCTCCAAAGGGGCCATTCAGCCGGCTCCCAGGAGGTTGGTGATAGACGGTAGAAAGGTGCTGCTTCAACACTTTCACCACTTCGTGAGAGAAATAGCCCTTGGGGGCAAATTTGACGTGGTTATCTACGGGCACACTCACGAGGTTGACAATCGTATGGTTGGTAGAACGCTCCTGCTGAATCCTGGAGAGTGCTGCGGTTTGCTCACCGGAGAGGCCACAGTTGCCGTTCTGGACACCGTCTCACTGGAGGCAGAGGTTGTCCACCTCTGATCCCATCTTGACCTCTTGGAAAAGCCCCGTGTATCCTTCCTCCCATGGCAGGAAGAGAAGAGGGTTGTATGCTTAAACCCCTGCGCATAGGCGGCGTTGAGGCGAGGATCCCTATAATTCAGGGGGGAATGGGAGCTAGGGTCTCTCTACACTCCCTGGCGGGGAGTGTGGCCAGGGAGGGGGGAATAGGGGTTATCTCAGCGGTTCTTCTCCACGATCCTGGCAGGAATCATCCGAAGACCACCTGCAAGGGGGAGGTTCTCAGCAAACCCTACAACGATGCCATTCCCCTGAGGGAGGAGATCAGGAAGGCGAGAGAGATAGCGGGTCCCGGGGGAGTGATAGGGGTGAACATCCTCTTTGCCATGACCGACTTCGAAGATCTCCTGCTCACCGCCTTCGACGAGGGGATAGACCTTATCCTTACAGGAGCGGGTTTCTCGAGAGAGGTATTCAGATTGGGCAAGCGCTTTGGGGTGCCTATTGTCTCCATCATATCCTCTGCCAAAGGTGCCAAGCTGGCAGAGAGATCAGGGGCTGCTGCGGTAGTGGTGGAGGGTACCATGGCTGGGGGACACTTGGGCACCATGGAGTCGGTGTGGGAGATCTTGCCCTCTGTGGTTGAGGCGGTATCCATCCCGGTGATTGCCGCAGGAGGCATATTTGATGGTAAGGACATAGCCAAGGCCCTTCGAATGGGGGCCTCTGGAGTCCAGATAGCCACCAGGTTCGTGGTGACCGAGGAGTGCGACGTGCATCCCAACTTTAAGCAGGCATATCTGGATGCCAAAGAGGGGGATGTGATTCTCGTGAAGAGCCCTGTGGGTATGCCGGGAAGGGCAATAAAGAACAGGCTCATCGAGGAGCTTCCCTCGGGCAAGTGGAGGACCAAGGGGTGCAAGTACAACTGCATAAAGCCCTGTTCTGGCAATGCAGATCCCTACTGCATTGCTACTGCCTTGCTTCGCTCTGCCTCGGGGGATGTGGAGACGGGTCTGGTCTTTGCTGGTGCGAATGCGGTTAGACTGAAAGAGATGACCACCGTTCCCGAGCTGATTAGAGAACTGGTTGAGGAGACAGAAAGAGAACTTTCGCGTTCTTGACCCAGATCCCTTTTCGCTTTTTCCAGAAGAACTCCAATAATCTTACGTATGTGGCAGTGTGTAATCAATTCTACGCCTCGTTGTGGTATTAAAGCAATGTCGCTTATGTCTTTCGTAGCACCATGCGGGGTTGCCTCAATATGGTTACCCCAACCGTTTCTATCCGATTTTTGCACTATTATGGCTTGTGCCAGAATGTGATAAAAACCACATTCTCATGTTGACAATGGAGTTCCCTTCGTTTAGGGAAGCCTCCAAAATCCCTTAGAGAGAGGAGGCAGGGTATGGCTAAAAACCCCGTGATGATTTGGACCAAGACCGACGAGGCCCCATATTTGGCGTCGTTCTCGCTCCTTCCCATAGTGGAACGCTATGTGAAGTGTGCGGATATCGATGTGGTGGAGAAGGACATATCTCTGGCGGGAAGGGCGTTGGCGGCGTTTCCCGAGTACCTTAAAGAGGATCAGAGGGTTCCCGACGACTTGGCCGAGCTGGGTGAGCTGGTGAACACCCCCGAGGCCAACATCATCAAGCTGCCCAACATAAGTGCCACCGTTCCACAGCTGAAAGACACCATCGCAGAGCTGAGAGCCAAAGGCTACATGGTGCCGGAGTATCCTGAGGAGCCGAAGACCGAAGAGGAGAAGAAGATTCAGGAGAGGTACGCCGAGGTTCTGGGAAGCGCGGTGAACCCCGTATTGAGGCAGGGGAACAACGTTCGGAGCGTACCACCCCCCGTTAAGGACTCTGCCAGGAAGCACCCCAAGCTCATGGGCCTTCCCCTGAAGGAGTGGCCCAAGGACAGCAAGTGCCACGTCTCCTACATGAGCGGGGGGGACTTCTACGAGAGTGAGAAGTCCGTCACCATCGAGAAGGATACCACCATCAAGATCGAGTTCGTGGATGAGAGCGGCAAGGCCACGGTTCTTAAAGAGCTCCCCGTCACCGAGGGAGAGATCGTTGACGGTTCCTTCATGAACGTGAAGGCCCTTCAGAAGTTCTTCGAGGAGCAGCTGGAGGATGCGAAGAAGAAAGACGTGCTCTTCTCGCTTCACCTGAAGGCCACCATGATGAAGGTCTCCGACCCGCCGATCTTTGGTTACTGCATAAAGGCCATGCTGAAGGATGTCTTCGATAAGTACGGAGACGTCTTCAATGAGCTTGGGGTGAACCCCAACAACGGTCTGGGAGACCTGGAGCAGAAACTCCAGAAGCTTCCCGAGGAGAAGAGGAAAGAGATAGAGGCTGCCATAAAGGAGGCCTTCGACAAGAACCCTGACCTCTTCATGGTGGATTCCGACAGGGGCATCACAAACCTTCACGCTCCAAACCTCGTGATCATCGATGCCTCTATGCCGGTTATCGTCAGGGACGGAGGGAAGGCCTGGGGTCCAGACGGTCAGCTCCACGACGCCAAGGCCGTTATCCCCGACAGGTGCTATGCCACTGCCTACGAGGAGATGGTTGAGGACTGCAAGAAGAACGGTGCCTTCGACAGGACCACCATGGGTACCCTCATCAACGTGGGTCTCATGGCCATGAAGGCGGAGGAGTATGGTTCCCACGATAAGACCTTCCAGGCCCCTGCCAACGGGGCTTTCCGAGTCGTCGACGCAGACGGCAAGGTGCTCATGGAGCACAAGGTTGAGAAGGACGACATCTGGAGAGCCTGCCAGGTCAAGGACGTGGCCATCAAGGACTGGGTGAAGCTGGGAGTGGAGCAGGGCAAGAAGACCGGCTACACCGTTGTGTTCTGGCTGGACAAGAACAGGGCCCACCACGCCGAGCAGATAAAGAAGGTTGAGAGATACCTCAAGGACCTGGACACCAGCGGGGTGGAGATAAAGATCATGAGCCCTGCAGAGGCCATGAAGTTCTCCTGCGAGAAGGTGAGAAAGGGAGAGGGCGTGATAGCGGTTACCGGAAACGTGCTCAGGGATTACCTAACCGACCTCTTCCCCATCCTCGAGGTGGGAACCAGCGCAAAGATGCTGTCGGTGGTGCCCTTGCTGGCCGGCGGCTGCCTCATAGAGGCCGGTGCCGGAGGATCTGCGCCCAAGCACGTGCAGCAGTTGCTCAAGGAGGGTCACCTCAGGTGGGACTCTCTGGCCGAGTTCACCGCCATTGCAGCCTCTGTGGAGTTCATAGCCGAGAAGTACAATCACAAGGGCGCCAAGGTGATGCTTGATGCAATCAACTACGGTATCTCCGAGGTGCTCAACAACGGGAAGTGGCCCTCCAGGAAGGTTGGAGAGCTGGACACCAGAGGAGAGCACTACTACTTTGCCCTTTACTGGGCCAAGGCACTGGCAGAGCAGGACGAGATTCCCGAGTTGAAGGCCAAGTTCAGCGAGATATACAAGAAGCTGGCGGATAACGAGGCGAAGATAATAGAGGAGCTGAACGCCGCCCAAGGTCGTCCGGCTGAGATAGACGGCTACTACTTCCCCGACGAGGAGAAGGCCGCAAAGGAGATGCGACCCAGCCCCACTCTCAATGCCATAATCGACTCCATTTAAGATAGGGCGCGTAGAGAGCAAGAAGAAGGGGAGCCCAAAGGGCTCCCCTTCTTTGTTATTTATGGTGCTTTCTGGTTTTGTGTAGAAGATGGGTTTTTGTCTCCTGAATCTCTCTGAAGGTGACAGATCCGGCTTTTAGGAAGCTCTCTAGAAAACACAAAATGTAGTGTTTTGATTCAGAGGATACCCAATATGTAAAGGGAAGAACCGCTCTCTTCTTTTCACAATTGGCTTGAAAATAAGGTGTTGACTGCCACTTTGCACAAGTGATATCTTTCACGCACTCCTTAAGAGGGAGGGTTCAATAGGGCTCTAAGAGGGGCGTGTTAAAACCGTGTTATGGAGAGATGCTCTCGGTCCGCAGAAGAGGAGGGAAGGAAGGGTTTGAGATGGGGAGCTTGAAAATCAAGGCTTTTCCAGGTGGTGCTCTTCCGAATTTGATTAAAAACCGGAGACTCTGGAAGACCCAGAGCTTCGAGTACCAATAGGAGGTGCTAAATGGCACGTAAAAAGATCACGGTAGTTGGTGCAGGTCACGTTGGTGAGCACGTAGCTTGGTTCTGTGCAGCCAAGGAGCTGGGCGATGTGGTTCTCATCGACATCGTTGAGGGTATGCCCCAGGGTAAGGCCCTGGACATGAGAGAGGCCCTTCCCCTCGAAGGCTGGGACTGCGATCTCGTTGGAACCAACGATTATGCGGATACCGCCAACTCTGACGTGGTGGTTATCACCGCTGGTCTTCCCAGAAAGCCCGGCATGAGCCGTGACGACCTGCTTGATGCCAATGCCAAGATCATGAAGTCTGTCGCCGAGCAGGTGGCCAAATACTCTCCAAATGCCGTTGTGATCGTCGTTTCCAATCCCTTGGACGCAATGACATACCTCGCCAGGGAGGTTACCGGCTTCGAGGCAAACAGGGTGTTTGGACAGGCCGGTGCCCTTGACTCTGCCCGCTTCTGCTGCTTCATCGCCATGGAGCTTGGGGTGTCTGCCAAGGACGTGAACGCCATGGTTCTGGGTGGTCACGGCGACTCCATGGTACCCCTGCCCCAGTACACCACGGTGAACGGAATCTCCCTCACCCAGATGGTGGAGAACGGAAAGCTCTCCCAGGAGAAGCTGGATGCCATGATCCAGAGGACCAGGATGGGTGGAGGCGAGATCGTGAAGCTGCTGAAGACCGGTTCTGCCTACTACGCACCTGCTTTGGGAACCGTTGAGATGGTGGAGTCCGTGGTTAAGGACAAGAAGAGGGTTATCCCCAGCGCGGCCTACTGCACGGGCCAGTACGGCATCAATGGTCTCTACGTGGGAGTTCCCGTCGTGATTGGTGAGAACGGAGTTGACGAGATAATAGAGCTCAAGCTCTCTGACGACGAGCTTGCAGCCCTTCAGAAGTCCGCGGCGGGTGTCCAGGAGCTGGTGGACACCATGAGGAAGATGGGGTACGTGAAGTAGCCCCAAGAGCTAAAAAACGAGCGTTTCACGGGAGGGTCGCGGGCCCTCCCGTATCACGTTGAAGAGTGGTTCTCACCCGCCAACCAAGGAAGAGAGGAGCTGAGCACAATGAGAAAGGTAGATGTTGCACAGGTGACCGAGACCATCAAGAACCTGTGTATCGATGCCAACTACAACCTGCCCCAGGACGTTTACGATGCCCTCAAGGCAGGACTAGAGAAGGAAGAGTCCCCCGTAGGGCGTTCCGTTCTTCAGCAGATTCTGGAGAACGCCGAGATAGCCCGCAAAGAGCGGGTTCCCATCTGCCAGGACTGTGGTCTTGGGGTGGTGTTTATCGAGGTTGGGCAAGAGGTCTATTTTGAGGGTGGATACATCTGGGATGCCATACACGAGGGTGTTCGCCAGGGGTACAAGGAGGGATACTTGAGGAAGTCTACCTGCCATCCCTTCACCAGGGCGAACGTTGGCGACAACACCCCGGCTATCATCCATTACAAGGTGGTTCCCGGAGACAAGATTCACATCACCGTTGCTCCCAAAGGCGGTGGTAGCGAGAACATGAGCAGGGTTATGATGCTTAAGCCGGCGGATGGTCTCGAGGGCGTGAAGGAGTACGTTTACCAAAGGGTCACCGAGTGCGGAGGCAACCCCTGCCCCCCCATAACCGTGGGAATAGGCGTGGGGGGAACCTACGAGCGTTCGGCGTTTCTTGCCAAGAAGGCGTTGCTCAGACCCATAGGCTCCAAGAATCCGGATCCCGAGCTTGCCGCAGTGGAGGAGGAGCTTCTGGAGCGCATCAACAAGATAGGTAGCGGCCCCATGGGATGGGGTGGAAGGGTGACTGCATTGGCCGTCCACTTCGAGATGGAGCCCTGCCACATTGCCAGTCTGCCAGTGGCGGTAAACATAAACTGCCACGCGGCAAGGCACAAATCGGCCACCATTTGAGGAGAAAGGAGGGGAACCATGTCTGAGTATATCAAAGTGACCACACCCCTTACGGACGAGGTGGTCGAGAAGTTGAAGATTGGAGATACGGTGCTCATCACCGGCGTCATCTACACGGGCCGTGATGCTGCCCATAAGAGAATGGTGGAGGCCCTGGATCGTGGGGAGGAGCTTCCCTTTGACGTTAAGGGCCAGGTTATCTACTTCGTGGGACCTTCTCCTGCCAAGCCCGGTAATCCCATCGGCTCTGCCGGTCCCACCACCAGCTACCGCATGGATCCCTACTCCCCTCGCCTGATCGAGCTGGGGCTTAAGGGGATGATAGGTAAAGGCGGAAGGGCCAAAGAGGTGATAGATGCGTGCGTCAAGCACAAGTGCGTCTACTTTGGAGCCGTTGGGGGAGCAGGGGCCCTTCTGGCCAAAAGGGTGAAGAAGGCCGAGGTTATTGCATACGACGATCTTGGGCCAGAGGCTGTTAGGCGGCTCGAGGTCGAGGACTTCCCCGTGATCGTTGTTAACGACGTGAGGGGCAACGACCTCGAGAAGGAAGGTGTGAAGCAATACGCAATAAAGTAGAGTGATTTGGGTGCCCTTCCGTGCTTGGAAGGGCACAGTGGTTGTGCTATACGCTCCGCAGACAGAGACAAATCCTACTTGAAGGGAGGTTGTTGCTATGTTGGAAAGGCCCAATGTGATAAAGCACTACCGCTGGCACATGGGTACTTGGGCCTGGGTGTTGCACAGGGTTACCGGACTCGCCTTGGTCTTCTACCTGGTGCTGCACATCTGGGTTATCCACAACATTGCATCGGGTCCTAAGGGATTCGACAAGGTTATGGGAGTTGTTCAAGCCCCCCTCTTTCTCTTCTTGGAGTTGGGGCTGCTGGGATGTGTGCTGTATCACACCTTCAACGGACTGAGAATCATGATCGTGGAGTTCTCGAAAGAGGGTTGTGAGGCGCACAAGATGGTATGGGGTGCCATGATGGCAGTGGCGGGCTTCCTGTTCTTGCTTGGTGGAGTCCCCATGTTCGTCCACTTCCTGCACGCGGTGGCAGGATAGGCATAAGGGAGGCTGAGAGATGACAGAAAAGCGCGCGTCTGGTGGTTTCTATGCCTGGCTTTTCCAGAGGATAACGGGAGTCGTTCTGGCGGTTCTCCTTATTGCCCACTTCATCGTCACCCATGGATTGCCGCATCCCTCTGGTGTCACTTACGCCCGCATAGCTCCCCGTCTGGCCACGCCCACTTGGAAGGTGATAGACATGCTCTTCCTTGCTTGTGCCCTGTATCATGGGCTCAACGGCGTGTGGATGGTGTTGCAGGACTATGTGGAGAGCGAGGGAATGCAGACCTTCCTGTTTGGAGTCCTCTGTGTTCTTGGCGCCATCCTCTTCTTCTTGGGCGCCATTACCGTCATCCCATTTGCCGTGCAGGCGTAGGAGGGTAGAAGGTTATGGGTAAATACGATCAGTTTATTGGCTCTTTCCAGTGTACCAGTGATGACAATCTGTTGGGCAAGCCCGAGGCCAAGGAGCTTCAACATGAGCCTGTCGGGGTGCACTACGCCGACGTGCACAGGCACGAGGCGGTGATCGTGGGAGCAGGGCTTGCGGGCTGCTACGCTGCCTTGGAGTTGAGGAAGAAAGGCTTTGATGTGGCGGTGCTAACCAAGGTCTTCCCCACCCGTTCCCACTCCACGGCTGCCCAGGGAGGCATAGCGGCGGCACTTGGAAACCTGGAAGAGGACCACTGGGAGTGGCACCTCTTTGACACGGTGAAGGGAAGCGACTACCTGGCGGATCAGGATGCCGCCGAGATGATGGTGCGCGAAGCCATTCCGGTGCTCTTCGAGTACGAGCACATGGGTGTCCCCTTCTCCCGTACCCCCGAGGGCAAGATCATGCAGCGCTACTTTGGAGGCCACTACAGCGACTTTGGACGTGGTCCCCAGATCCTCAGGGCCTGCATGGCTGCTGACCGTACGGGACACGCCTTGCTCCACTGCCTCTGGGAGCAATGCGTGAAGCACGAGGTCAGGTTCTACTCGGAGTTCCTGGTACTGGACATCATTATTGACCAGAACAAGTGCAAGGGTGTGGTGGCCTGGGATCTCATCAACGGTGGTATACACGTGTTCCACGCCAAGGGGGTCTGCTTCGCCACCGGTGGTTATGCGAGGTTGTTCAACATCTCTACCAACTCCCATGCCAACTCCGCAGACGGCCTTGCCATCGTGATGGACAACGGTATTCCCATTGAGGACCTGGAGTTCGTCCAGTTCCACCCCACTGGCCTCGCCCAGAAGGGCTTTCTCATCACAGAGGGTGCCCG
>CAZMTB010000104.1:0-2899 GCA_964569095.1 uncultured Aquificales bacterium | reverse complement strand
AAGACCACCACGAATACTATCACCAGCCTCCATCACCTCTTCGTTTACCTTATTTAGGTGCTCTGCCTGCAAGAACAACGCCTGGTGAATATGGGACGCGTCCTTTCCCGCCTGAAGCTCTTCTCTCACCTTTGAAAGGGCCTCTGCCACAGACTCTAACTGCTGCCTGGTTATGTCGTGAAACTGCATTGCCACAACCACCCTGCCTATCCCCTGCTGAATACCGCTGGCACGCTCTGACAGCTCCTCGGAAAGGGAAGAGGCCTGGTTCATGTGCTCTTCCAAGAGAGACAAGAGCCTTCTCGTCTCTCCCTTCAACCTCTCTATCTCCGCCTCGTACCTCTCTGCTTCGGCGGTCTCCTTGGTGAGAAAGATGGAAACCACCTCTCTCGCCTTCTCCACCATCTCCCCAAAGCGGAGGCTGTTCTCCTTGATGCTCTCGGAGAGGTGGGTCACCTCCTGGGAAAGGGCCTTGAATCCTTCCCCGGCCTTTCCCGCGGTGGCGCTCTTTATCTTTATGTTCACCCCCACCATCTTTATGTTGTCACCTATTCCCCTAAGTATGCGGTTCAACCGGGGCAGCTTGGAAACCTTCACCTCTATGTCCCTCAAAAGATCCAGTCCCTGATGAAGAGACGAAAAGACGTCTTCCAGGTTGTGGGTACCCATCTCGAGGAGATTGGTTATCTCTACGAAGGATACCATACCCTCCTCCGACTCTCCCCCGGTAACGCCAAGCAGCTTTCCTATTCCTTCAGACATGGAGAGTATCTCTTGGGCCTTCTGGGAAAGCCTCTGTAGGCGATCTCCCAGCTCAATAAACTCCCTCTCGGTCTCTGCAGGAATCGAGAGTAGAATCCTCCTAAGCTCTTCAAAGTCAACGTTGCAAGTAACCTCTGCCATTGGCCCCTCCTAACAGGTCTTCTAAATAGCAGTGGGCACTCTCCCCAGACTCAGAGGTGGGGGCTCACCCTTTACCCTACTGCACCCTATTATTACCGCAATGTCAAGGGCAGAAACCCCGCCACCCAAGCCAAATTTGTTTCTCTTGACTTAGGTCAAAGAAGAACCGCTCTGCAAGCATAGCTTAATTACCATGACGCAAGAGACCACTGAAAATAGAGCGGTAATCACGGAGCAGAAGGCATACTCACCCTCCTCAAACAATAAAAAGGCCGGGGCAGCTGCCCCGGCCAGAAAACAGTTTAACGAAGGGGGTGAGGGAACTTAGAACTTCCAGGACAATCCTGCGTTCAGGATGTATGCCTCTCCGTCGAGATCCTCGTAGAGGTACTCCTCCTCGTCGTCGTACCAACGGTAGGTGAAGTTGGTGGTGAGGCTCAGGTTTCTCCAAACGGTCCAGTCAAAGCCCACAGAGGCGTCCACCCTCTCCATCTTCAGGTCGTACCAGTCAGACATGTCTCCCATGTCACCGGTGTAGGAGATGACGAACCACGGATCGTACTTTGGATTGTAGCTCGGACCAGCGTGGCCGTCGATGTCAATCACGTCGAAGGGATTACCAAAGTGGGGATCGTCACCCTCTGCCTTGGAGTAGGTATAGGTGAGATCTCCGTAGAGCCTCAGGTTCTCGTTCACCATGTAATCGGCGCTAAGGTAAGCCACCACGTTGTGAATGTCGTAGTCAACCTTGTCACAAAGTGAGCCAACCTGGCTCACGAAGCTGTGGCCGCCTCACCCGCCGAAGAGGTTCACGTCGAACCTCGTCTCGTAGGTGTTGTACTCGTAGCTGGCCCCAAGGTTGAAGTAGAGGTTGTCCACTGGAGAGAGCCAGAAGTTGATCCCAGCAACGTAGGTGTTACCCTCCCAGTCGGAATCGTCGTTATCCTGGTACTTGTACTGCAGGTTCAGGGTGGCAGAGTAGCGCGCGCTTGGTGTCCAGGTGGCAACAAGGGTTATGTCGTGGGTATCCTGGGGAACGTTGCTGGCATCCTTGGTACGGTACTCGTTCCTGAATATATCGTAGTAAGGAACACCGCCGGGCTTGGGCAGATCACGGTGATCCATGCAGATACCGTCGTGGTTCTCAAACTCGTCCTTCTGGTGCTCGTACTTGTAGGTGAGCCTGAAGTTCACGTTCTGCAGGGGCCTTCCCAGGAGGCTCAGCTTGATCTTGTGAATGGAGGTGTCCTCGTCTCCAAGGAACTCCTCGTCTATGAGATCGGGATTGTCGTAGTCCTTCCACTCATTATGATCGCGGCTTATCTTGGTGTACTCGTAGCCGGCCCTGAGGGTGTAGTGCTTGGCCAACTTGTAGCGCAGGTTGACTCCTAGCTCGGTCACGTCCCTGTCCAGATTGGACTTCCTCTCGTAGTTGAAGTAGGAGGGGGGCACGTTGTAGCCAGGTCCCGTCACCGTCTCGTCGTTGGAAATCTCCCCAATATCCACGTACACGTCGTCGTTCTCCAAGGTGTAGTAACGACCCTTGAGACTAACCGTGAGGGCGTTGTTCAAGAGGGTGGTGGTCACCCTTGCCGCATAGGCGTCCATGTCGTAGTCGTTGTTGGTGTAGTCGTTCTCCACGCTGGTAGAGACGTAGCTCCCGTAAACGGTGGTGTGGTACGGCAGGTCAACCCTAAGCTTGAACTTGTCCGTGTCCTTGTTCATGTCGGGCACCTCGGCGTAACCACTACGCTCACCGTCAAACATGAGCCTCTGGGGGAAGAAGGTCATCTCCTCCTCGGGGGCGTACACGCTGTCGAACTTCCACTGGGGAGTACCAGCCTGATTATCGAAGTGGCGCCACGTGTGGAAGTAGCTGGCGGTCACCACGCCGTACTTGGCGGTGAGACCGGCGGTGATGTCCCGGGTATGCTCGTTCACCCTGCGACCGTTACCCACGATGTGGCAGGGGGTGCACTTGCCCGACATGAAGGTG
>CAZMTB010000103.1:0-15037 GCA_964569095.1 uncultured Aquificales bacterium | reverse complement strand
AACCACCTCCTCCACCCTTGCCTCCTGCTCGGGGGTTAGTTGGGGCTCAGGCTCGTTCTCCTCCTTTGAAGCCTCAACATTCTCAATCTCTCCCCATCTCATCACCAGCTTGGTTAGGGGTCGTATCTTGCCCTTTGACTCGTCGTTTATCCTCTTCAGAATGCCAGGGGCCATGAGCTGAAGGTTGTTCATCAAAGAGTGATCGTCAACGCACACCACCAGGTTACCACCCTTCACACCCACGACCTGCGAGTGTTTGGCAACGAAATCTCCAACCACCTCCCTCCAAATCCTCTCCAGCATGGCCTGGGTCTCGGCCCTCTCCCAGAGCCTCTCCCCCAAAACCCCCCGGGCTATCCTGCCAACGGGGGTCAGGCTTCCCTTTCCCCTCCTTGACCTCGACATTAGCCACTCACCGCCTTGTGGGCCGCCCGAACGGGTTCGGGCAACCGGTACCTGGTGGCACACGCCAGAACTATCCTCGTTGCCTCCTCCAGTGAAACCATGTGGCCAACAGAGACGTATACCGGTTTTACCCCTCGCCTCGTGCGAAGCACCGCTCCAATCTGCCTTCCTTGGTGAGTCCAAACCGCAACATCCCCCTTCTCAACCCCGGGCTCGCCGTGCTCACCCAACAACCTGCTCTTCGCACAGCCAATTGTGGGCACACCCAAGGTTATTCCCAGGTGAGAGGCAATCCCCAGTCCCCGTGGATGGGCAATGCCGTTTCCATCCACGATGATAACGTGGGGTCGGGTCTTTAGTTTCCCAAACGCTCCCAGGAGCAAGGGTAGCTCTCTGAAGGAGAGGAGCCCGGGAATGTAGGGCATCGAAACCTCTCCTCGGTGCAGCGCCGTCTCTACCACCTCCAACTCAGGGAAACTCATCACCACAATGGCACCAACCCCCACGCTCTCTCCCTTCCTGGTAGAACAGTCCGCCCCTGCCACCCAACCCCTTGGGGGCAGGGGAGAACCCTCTTCAACCACCTTATCCCTAAGCCTCTCCTGAAGCTCCATGGCCTCGGGAGGAGAGAGCGCGTGGTTCCAAGGTGGAAGAATCAAACCCTAACCTCTCCCTCCAGATCGAGGCAATGGGAGTATGGCTCAAGGGCGGGCTCCACCTCAGACCTTACGAACTCCTCAACCTGCTGGGGAGCCCTTCCCACGAACCTCCTGGGATCCAAGAGCTCTTCCACCCTCTCCTTAGACAATCCGAAGGCAGGATCACCGCACACCAACTGAAGCAAGGGGTTGGGCTTGCCAGACTTAACCTCCCTGCCCGCCACCATGGAGTACTCCCTGATCTTCTCGTGAAGCTCCTGTCGATCACCCCCTGCCTTCACCGCCTCCATCAGCACACCCTCCATGGCCATGAAGGGCAGCTCGCGCATGAGATTGGCCTCCACCATGGCCTCGTTCACCACGAGGTTTGACGCCACGTTGAGGCATATCTCCAGAATGGCGTCTGCCGTTAGAAAGGCCTAGGGAATCACTATCCTCCTGTTTGCAGAGTCGTCCAAGGTACGCTCCATCCACTGGGTGGCCGCGGTGTACTCCAGGTTGCTCTCAAGGGAGATGAGATACCTCGCAAGGGCACACACCCTCTCCGAGCGCATGGGGTTCCTCTTGTAGGGCATGGCAGAGGATCCCACCTGGGTCTTCTCGAAGGGCTCCTCGACCTCTTTCATGAACTGGAGCAACCTGATGTCAGAGGCAAACTTGTGGGCCGACTCCCCTATCCCCGCAAGGTCTGCCAAGACCTGTGCGTCCTGCTTTCTGGTGTAGGTCTGGCCCGTGACGAGAAACCTCTTCGAAAATCCCATTTTCTCAGTGACAAGCCGGTCGAGGGCGCTAACCTTATCGTGGTCTCCCTCGAAGAGCTTCAAAAAGCTGTCCTGGGTACCCGTGGTCCCCTTCACCCCCCTGAACTTGAGACCCTCTATCCTGTACTCCACCTCTTTCAGGTCTATGAGAAACTCTTGAACCCAAAGGGCAGCCCGCTTTCCAACGGTGGTGGGCTGGGCCGGCTGAAGGTGGGTGAATCCCAGGGTGGGCAGCTCCCTCCTCTCCATTGCAAACCTGGCCAACCTGTGCACCAGATTGGCCAGCTTCACTGCAAGAAGCTGCAACGCCTCCCGTACCACTATCACGTCGGTGTTGTCTCCCACGTAGGCGCTGGTGGCACCCAGGTGGATTATCCCCCCCGCTTTGGGACACTGTTTGGCGTAGGCCCTGATGTGTGCCATCACGTCGTGGCGCAGCCTGGCCTCCTCTTCCCTGGCAACCTCCAGGTTGAGGTTGTTCTGGTTCTTCCTCAGCTCTTCTATCTGCTCCTCGGTTATGGGCAATCCCAGCTCACGCTCGGCCTCCGCCAGGGCCACCCAAAGGTCCCTCCAAGTGGTGAACTTCTTCTCGTCAGAGAAGAGATAGGCCATCTCGCGACTGGCATAGCGCTCTATCAGGGGATGACGGAACTCCCTTACACTCTGCATAGTACTTCGCTCCTTGCTATTGGATTGGTTCAAGGGGTAGTCTTTTAAGCGAAAAAAGGCAAGGGAGAAGAGGATGAGATACGGAGAGAAGGAGATAGCAGAGGCCAAGCTGGAACGGTGGGAGAACCCCAGCCGGGATAGGGACTACACCGTAGAGCTATCCTACCCCGAGTTCACCTGTCTCTGCCCACGATCGGGGTATCCCGACTTTGCCACCATCAGGATAACCTACATTCCCGACCAGTGGATCGTGGAACTGAAGTCCATCAAGCTCTACTTGAACAAGTATCGAAACACCTACATATCCCACGAGGAGGTCGCCAACAGGATATACTCAGACCTCTACGAGCTTATCCAACCCAAAAGGCTGGAGGTGGTGGCAGACTTCTTCCCCCGGGGAAACCTCCACACGGTGGTTAGGGTCTCGTCGGACTGAGCTCAACACCTGACACCCCAAAATCCTGCAGACCCCAACGGATTACAAGGTTTCTTACGGCTCAGCTCAAACCAGCTTCTTCAGCTCCGCAGTGAGCTTTTTAAGGGTGATGAGCGTAAGACCCAGCTTGGCCCCTTCCTTCATCAAGGCAAGCAGCACGGCGTCTTCGCCAACGCTCATCAGCATGGCATCTCCCTTCTCTGCCCTGATCAACACCTGTTCCAAGCCACCCTTCTCGAGCTCCGTGGCAGCCCTCTCCCCGAGGGAGAGCAGGGCCGCCCCAATGGCAGCCACCCTGTCCTCCTCCATCCCCTCTGGAAGAAGGGACTCGATGGGTAGACCGTCCACGCTAACGAGTGCCAACGCCTCAACCTCTGGGGCTGAGGACATGGTCTTCTTCAAGGCTCTCATTATCTTGCTATCAGCCATACTTTCACCTCCGCCGTATCTTTGCAGGTCACCTCACCAGATCAGCCGTGATGGATCAAACCAGCCTCTCGAGCTCTGCTATCACCTTGTCAACGTGACCCTTGGCCCTAACGTTTCTCCAACGCTTCAGGATGATGCCGTCTGCTCCTATGATGAAGGTGGAACGAATAACCCCCTTGGTCACCCTGCCGTACATCTTCTTCTCTCCAAAGGCACCGTATGCCTCCAACACCCTCTTCTCAGGATCGCTCAAGAGGTAGAAGTTCAGCCCGTGCTTCTCCTTGAACCGCCTGTGGCTTGCCAAGCTGTCTGGACTCACCCCCAAAACCACCGCCCTATCCCCTACTCTGTTCATGTTGTCACGAAAGTCGCACGCCTCAGTGGTACATCCTGGGGTGTTGTCTTTGGGATAAAAGTAGAGAACCACCAGCCTTCCCTCGTGCAAGAAGTCCTCCAGGCTCACCTCCACCTCATCACCCTCAGGCGATAATCCCGCCAGCGTGAAGTTGGGAGCCTTGGCTCCCTCTTCCGGCGCTCCACCCATAAAAGCTCCTCCCCTTTACGAAGACTCTAACACCACCCTTAGCACAGAGAGACGCGGCCTCCAAGCCCTTGGCCTCCCATCCACGTCTTCCCCACGGCAGCCAGGTGTAAGGCGGTTAAAGCGGTTAAATTTGGAAGAGAGAGAAATGGCAATCCCCTTTGCGGGCAAATCCCCAAGGTAGAACCACTCCCCCTTCCGGTGCTGGCCAGGATAGTTGGCCCTTTCTTGATCCAGATCAAAGCATCCATGGTGGATCAGACCATATTCTTGAACCAGACAACGCAAGACCAACAGGAGGTGTTGAGATGTTTTGTGACCAGTGTGAGCAGACCGCAAAAGGAGTTGCATGCACCGTTAGAGGCGTGTGCGGAAAGACCCCAGAGGTCGACTACCTACAAGACCTACTACTCTACATGGTTGAGGGAATAGGCATAGTGGCCGTCGAGGGTCAGAAGGTGGGAGTGAGAGACGCAAGGGCAGACGTCTTTGCGTGCGATGCCCTCTTCTCTACCCTGACCAACGTCAACTTCGACCCCCAGCGCTTCGTAGAGTACATCCAAGAGGCAAACCGGCTCCGCGAAGAGCTGAAGGAGAACGTTAAGAAGGCTGGGGGCAACACCCAGTTCTCCCCGGGACCCGCCACCTTCCAGCCAGCCGACACCCTGGAAGAGATGGTAAAGCAGGGAGAGATGGTGGAGCTAAAACCCTCTCCTAACCTGGACAAGGACATCTTCTCCCTCAAGGAGACCCTGCTCTATGGCATCAAGGGCCTGGCATCGTACGCCTACCATGCCCAGGAACTGGGCCAGGAAGACCAGAAGGTTTACGACTTTGTACATCAGGGCATGGCTGCCCTCACCAGAAACGACCTCAGCCTCGACGACTGGCTGGGGCTGGTGCTCAAGTGCGGCGAGATCAACCTGCGCACCATGGAGCTGCTTGACGCTGCAAACACCGGCACCTACGGCCATCCCGAGCCCACGCCGGTCTCCCTGGGAGTGAAGAAGGGCAAGGCCATCCTGGTCTCTGGACACAACCTAAGGGACCTGGAAGACATCTTGAAGCAGACCGAGGGCAAGGGGATAAATGTTTACACCCACGGAGAGATGCTACCCTGCCACGGGTATCCCGAGCTAAAGAAGTACCCCCACCTGGTGGGACACTACGGCACCGCCTGGCAGAACCAGCAGAAGGAGTTCGCCCAGTTTCCCGGTTCCATAGTCATGACCACAAACTGCCTCATGCCACCCAAGGACTCGTACAAGGATAACCTCTTCACCGTGGGACCGGTAGGATGGCCTGGAATCGCTCACATCAGTGGAAGAGACTTCTCGGCTGCCATAAGCAGGGCCTTGGAACTCCCGGGCTTCCCAGAAGATAGAGAGGGAAAGACCGTCTTGACGGGGTTTGCCAGAAACGCCGTCCTCGCGGTGGCAGACAAGGTGATAGAGGCCGTGAAGGCCGGCAAGATACGCCACTTCTTCCTGGTGGGAGGCTGCGACGGTGCAAGACCAGGGCGCAACTACTACACCGAGTTCGTGGAGAAGGCACCCAGCGACACGGTGATCCTCACCCTGGCCTGTGGAAAGTTCCGGTTCTTCGACAAAGACCTCGGTGACATCGGGGGCATACCCAGGTTACTGGACGTGGGCCAGTGCAACGACGCCTACTCGGCAGTGCAGATCGCCCTTGCACTGGCAAAGGCCTTCAACTGCGATGTTAACGAACTTCCCCTCTCCCTGATCATCTCGTGGTTTGAGCAGAAGGCCGTGGCCATACTACTAACCCTGCTGCACCTTGGTATCAAAGAGATCCGCCTTGGTCCCACCTTGCCGGCATTCGTGAGTCCCAACGTGCTGGAGGTCTTGGTGAAGAACTTCGACATCAAGCCCATAAGCACCGCGGAAGAGGACCTGAAGGCCATTCTCGGATAACCCGTTCCCGAGCCTGGGGGAGCCTCACGCGTAGGCTTCCCTCGGGCCTACTCGTAGGAGGAGAGCATGAAGGTAAAACGAAAGATAATCGAGATAGACGAAGAGCTATGCGACGGTTGCGGTGACTGCATCCCCGCCTGTCCAGAAGGGGCCCTCCAGATCGTTAACGGGAAGGCGAAACTGGTGAAAGAGAACTTCTGCGACGGACTGGGAGAGTGCCTGGGCAGGTGTCCCAAGGGGGCGATCCGCATCGTGGAGCGAGAGGCAGAGGCCTTCGACGAGGAAGCGGTGAAGGAGGCCATGAAGGTGGAAGAGGAGTCCCTTCCCTGTGGCTGTCCTTCCACCCACCTCAGAAGCCTCGGCCCCTCCCCCTGCGAGCTGGCCAACGAGCCCAAGGACCTGAATCCCGTGAAATCAGAGCTAACGCACTGGCCGGTGCAGATACGGTTGGTACCACCAACGGCACCCTTCCTCAAGAACGCCAACCTCGTGGTGGCAGCAGACTGTACCCCCATTGCCTATCCCGCCTTTCACAGGGACTTTCTCAAGAAGAGCGTGGTGCTGATGGGTTGCCCAAAGTTCGACGACGTCCAGGACTACGTCAACCGGTTTGCCGCCATCTTCAGGGAGAATCCCATAAGGCAGGTGACCGTTCTGGTGATGGAGGTGCCCTGCTGCTCTGGCCTGCCCATGGTGGTGAAGAAGGGAATGGAGCTGGCAGGCGTAGAGGTACCCCTGGAGGTGGTGGTCATCGGCATCGAGGGCAGGATACTGAAGAGAAAGGTAGCCTAAAGCTGCGCCCTCCCCACTGGGGTGGAGGGCGCAGCCATCAGATGGCGTGCTCTGCCAAGAAAGCCTTCACCTTCTCAATGTCGTAGGGCAACACCGTAACCCTTCTCTCCTTCCCCTCGAGGCTCCGTATGGAGAGGGGCTTCTCCGGCTCAACCCCCGTGGCCCTCAGCACCGCATCGGGAAACTTGCAGGGATGCGCGGTGGCAAGGCAGATCATGGGCGCGTCCTTTCGCAATTTCAAGCCCGCCCTCACCCCCACGGCCGTATGAGGATCTAAGATGTACCCGGTCTTGCGATACACCTCGCCTATGGTGGTTAGCGTCTCCTCTTGGCTAACCGCCAAAGAGTCAAAGTCCCCCCTCGCCCTCTCCAGCTCCTCCTGCGAGAACCTAAGCTTCCCAGTCTTCCGGAACTCCTCCTGGGCCCCCTTCACCTTGGCAGGATCCTCCCCCCAAAGGTAGTAGAGGTACCTCTCGAAGTTGCTGGCAATCTGGATGTCCATGCTGGGGCTGATGGTGGGAACCACCTTTCCGAGGGAGTAGTCACCTCGGGAGACGAACCGGTAGAGAATGTCGTTCTCGTTGGTGGCCAGAACCAAGCGGCCAATGGCCCCCTCGGGAAGCATTCGCTTTGCAACCACCCCTGCAAAGATGTTCCCGAAGTTTCCCGTGGGAACCGTGAAGTCAACCCTTTCTGCACCTTCCAGGGAAAGCCTCAGGTATCCCCACACGTAGTAAACCACCTGTGCCAACACCCGGGCCCAGTTGATGGAGTTGACTGCCCCCAACCTGTACCTCTCCTTGAACTCGAGGTCGTTGAATATTCCCTTCACTATCTCCTGGCAGTGGTCAAAGGTTCCCTCTATTGCCAGGTTGAACACGTTGGGGTCCTCAACGGTGGTCATCTGCATCTCCTGGACGGGCGAGACCCTGCCGTGGGGATGCAGTATGAATATGCTCATCCTCCTTTTACCCTTCACACCGTAGATGGCAGCACTGCCAGTGTCCCCCGAGGTCGCCCCCAGTATGTTCATCCTCCTGTCATCGCGCTCCAGAAGGTACTCGAAGAGGTTGCCCAGAAACTGAAGGGCTATGTCCTTGAAGGCCAAGGTGGGACCGTGAAAGAGCTCCATCACCCACACCTGGTCCACCTTCACCATGGGCACCACTTCCGGGCTCACGAAGGTGGAGTAAGACCGCTCCACCAGGGCCCTAAGGTGCTCGGTTGGAACGTCGTCAACGAAGAGCCTCATAACCCGGTAGGCAAGTTCAACGTAATCGAGAGACCTCCACTCCCTAACAAGGGCATCGTCAACCACGGGTATCTCCTGGGGCAGAAGAAGCCCCCCATCGGTAGCCAGACCCATCATCACCGCATCTGAGAACGATACGGGCTCAATCCCTCCCCTGGTACTGATGTAACGCATATCTCCTCCTCAACAACTCAAGGTTTGCGAACCACCTTAACGAGCCTCCCCTTTATGCTTCCCAGAAAGAGCTCCGCCTCTATCTGCAAAGGCAGGCGCCTGGCGTCGTTGGAAAACCACACCCACACCCTGCCGTTCTTCTTTCTCTTGAAGACACCCCGTATCCTCTTCCAGCGGGGGGATACCCTCAAGGTGTCAAATTCGCCTATGGAGAGCCTCAGCCTCTCCTCTCCTATTCTCCTCACCACCAGCCTCTCCAGGTGCTTACCGTCGGTAACCGGTATAACCGGGGCAACTCCCCCCCACTCTGGTCCCCACCGGTACCTAAACAACACCGAGAAGGGATCGAAGAGAGGAGGACACCACTCCCTGTATCTGGGAGGCTTCCGGTTCTTGCGGTACTCCAGGCGACACACCTCGGGCCTGTACTTGAGCAGGTCGTGACGGTGGTACCTACCCTCCCGCACCATCTTCTCGTAGTACATGAAGTGGTTGAGCCCCAGGTCCAGGGTGGCACGAAAGACGTCCCTAACCCTGTAGATCTTATCCACCACGCCGGTGGACCACACCTTCATCTCCAGGTTGTAGCCCCCAGACCACCTCTGGCAAGAGATCATGGCCTCTCCCACCTTTATCCCCTCCCAGGTGATCACGTAGTGAAGCTCCTCGTAGGTGGGAATAAGCGGCTCCTCTCCCCGACACGGCAAGGGGAGAAGCGTTAAGAGGCAGAGTAGAAGAGCCGCTCTCCAGTATCCTCGCATGCAACCAGTCCTTTCTCCTCGAGAAGATCAAGCCTGCCAAGGGTATCCGAGAGCGCCACGAAGCCGAAGTGGTTGTTCTCGTTCACCTCCGGTACAAGCTCAAGCATAACCTCAAAGGGGGTGGCTCTGCCAAGTCTCTTCACCACCTCGAGGACCACCCCCTCCTTGTACTCCATTCTCTCCATCAGGGCACGCAGGGACTCTTCCAACCAGCCGTACTCCTCCTTGTGGGCAGGAAAGAAGAGTTCAACCCCCATCTGCCTAAGTCTCTCAAGGGAGTCGAGGTGCTGTCTCATTGCCCTCACCCTCTCCCCATTGGGCTCCACGTGAATGATGGGGTCGGGGGTCATGGAGGAGAATACGAGGTCTCCCGTCAACGCCCACCTCCCCTGGAGGCTTACAAGGGCAACCTGACCCAGGCAGTGACCGGGAAGGTGAAGAACCCTAAGCTCTTCACCCATCCAGGGCACCACATCCCCCTCCACTAGGGGGGAGAGTATCTCCTTGGGCGGATCCTCAACGAAGGAGGTCTCCTTCTCTATCACCTCCAGGAAGGCCTCAACAAACTCCCCGTGCATGCCAGCCTTTCTCAAGAATGGCACCATGGAGGAGTAGTAGCGGGGTCGGTCGTAAACCTTTGAGAAGTCCAAGGGATGAAGCAACACCTTGCATCCACTCTCCCTGTGCAACCGGGCCACCTGGCCGTAGTGATCGGCGTGCCCATGGCTCAGGATCACCACCTCCACCTCCCTGGGAGAAAGGCCCACCCTCGCCAGTCCACCCACCAGCGCCTCCCACGCCCCGTGGGTGTTCACTCCAACGTCGAAGAGGGTGACTGGGGGCAGGTAAGAGAGGTAGCAATAGACGTCTCCAATGGGATAGGGGGTAGGAACGGGAATGCGAATCCCCTTCAGTAGCCCTTCGTCCTTTGAACCTTCCATGGTGGAAAGTAGATATCACATCCAATCCCAAAAGACCACACTACACAAGAAGTGAGAATGTCTGTTGTTAGCTCACTTGACAATCTGGTTTTCATTTATACTATTCCCACAGGGTTAAGGTGGAGGTGAAAACGAGTGAAGGAGAAGATGCCCCTTTACCCCATGGGAGTGGCAGCCGAGTTGCTGGGAGTGCATCCCAGGACCCTGCGCATCTACGAGTCAGAGGGACTGGTGAAACCCCAGAGGAAAGGGGGCAAGAGGTACTACTCTGAGAGCGAGATCGCCCGTATCAGGTGCATAAAAGGCCTCCTTAAGCAGGGGATGGGCATAGAGGGGGTGAAGAGGCTCTACTCGCTGGCCCCGTGCTGGAAGGTGGTAGAGTGTGGTGAGAAACGGGCAGAGTGCGCCTGGTACAAGGCCTACGGGAGGTGGAAAATGAGAATAGCGTTCTCTTGCGACGGTCCCCAGGGACTTGACGCAACCGTGGCACAACACTTCAGAAGGGCAAGCCACTTCACCTTCGTGGAGTTGGACGGTGAGGGAGAAATCGTGAACGTGGAGGTGAAGGAGAACCCCTTCGTGAACATCCACGGTCCAGGGGTGGTCCCCCAGTTCATCAAGGAGGAGGGGGCAGACATCATGGTAGCCGGAGGAATGGGAGTGAGGGCATCCCAGTTCTTTCTGAGCATCGGAATAAAACCAGTGGTAGGCGCCCAAGGCAAGGTTATAGAGGTGCTACAGGCCCTGCTAAGGGGAGAGGAGTTCGAGGGCAGTTTCTGCGACCACGGGGGACGCCCAGGACACGAGGTTTGTAACAATTGACGCCAGAGGAGGAGAAGCCATGACGGTGTGCGTGACCTCTACGGGAAGCAACCTGGAGTCACAGGTGGACCCCAGATTCGGGAGGGCTGCCTGGTTTCTGTTCGTTGATCCAGACTCCCTCCAGTTGAAGGAGGCAGTGGAGAATCCCAATGTCAACGCCATGGGAGGGGCGGGCATACAGTCTGCCCAGTTAGTGGCAGAGAAGGGAACCGAGGTGTTGCTCACGGGAAGCCTCGGTCCCAACGCGGTCACGGCCCTGAGCGCAGCGGGAGTAAAGGTGGTAACCGGTGTACACGGCATAACCTGCAGGGAGGCAGTGGAGAGGCTTAAGAAGGGAGAGCTATCTCCAAAAGGTGCCGACCAGGTCTCTCCTGGACTGGCCCACGGTGGGACAGGAAAGCCCAAGATGGGAGGGTTCGGAACGATGCCATCCTCTCCCGGTTTCTCAACGAAGGAGGAGGAAATATCGGCCCTTCGCGAGGAGATGGAGTTCATCAAGGGACGCATTGAATACATCAATAGAAGGATAGAGGAGCTGGAGAGAGACTGAGGATGCGGATAACCGTGGCCAGCGGCAAGGGTGGGGCAGGCAAGACCTCGGTGGCAGTGAGCCTGGCCCTGGCAGCAGGAGAGGGCTCCCTGCTGGTTGACTGCGACGTGGAGGAGCCAAACGCCGCCCTTCTGCTGGGCGTAACCGCGAAGGAGGCAGAAAAGGCCACCATCCCCGTTCCCCAGGTGAAGGAGGAGGCGTGCACCTTTTGCAAAGAGTGTTCCAAGGCCTGCAGGTTTCACGCCATCATGATCCTTCCCCACAAGGCGGTGGTATTCGAAAAGATGTGCCACGGGTGCGGCGTGTGCAGCTTCGTCTGCCCCGAGAACGCCATAGTCGAGGTTCCCAGGGAGATAGGCAGAATCGGCAAGGCAACAGCCAGGAAGGGGATCCGGTTGCTGGAGGGGAGGCTCAATGTAGGAGAGGCCATGGCCCCTCCACTCATCCGCCAGGTGAAGTCCCGAATAGGGCAAGAGGAGCTGGTGATATTAGACGCCCCCCCTGGGGTCTCATGTCCCTTCGTGGAGACCGCAAAGGGAAGTGACTTCATCCTCTTCGTGGTTGAACCCACCCCCTTCGGATACCACGACTTCGAACTCTCCTCCCGGGTGGTGGGAGAGCTGGGAAGCAGGTGGGGAGTTCTGGTGAACAAGTGGGTTGACGGTGAAACGGGGGATGTGGTGGAGAGGATAGAGTCCGTATGTAGAAAGAGGGGAGGAATCATGCTTGGCTCCGTACCCTTCAGCATGGCAGTGGCGAAGGGCTACTCGGAGGGCAGACCCATGATCGAGGTGGAACCAGGACTAAGGCCCCTCTTTGCGGAGATCCTGAAGAGGATCCAAGGCCTATCCCAAGACAGGAGGGAAACGAAGTGAGCACCCTCAAAGAGGTCGCGGTGGTTAGCGGAAAGGGAGGCACGGGTAAAACCACCGTCAGCCTCTCTCTCGCTGCCCTTATGACCGAGGGGGTGATAGTTGATGCCGACGTGGATGCCCCCAACATGCACATCTTGCTCCAACCCGCGAGAGAGGAGACCCACCTCTTCAAAGGGGGATTCGTGGCCAAGATAGAGGAAGAGCTCTGCACTGGTTGCAGAAGATGCCAGGAGTTATGCCGGTTTGAAGCGGTGGTACACCGCGAAGAGACCAACACCTGCAGAGTTGATCCCGTGGCATGCGACGGCTGCGGCCTCTGCGAGATAGCCTGCCCCAACGGTGCCGTAAAGATGGTAGAGAAGGAGGTGGGTTGGTGGTACAGGTCTAACACAAGACACGGCCCCTTCTTCCATGCCTTGTTATACCCTGGAGAAGATAACTCAGGCAAGCTGGTTACGCAGATTCGCACCGCCGCCCAGGAGTTTGCGAAGAAGAAGGGACTCAAGAGGATACTGATAGACGGTCCCCCGGGTATCGGGTGTCCCGTCATCTCCTCCCTCACCGGCGTGGAGAAGGCATTGATAGTTGTAGAACCCACCCCCTCGGGTCTCCACGACGCCGAGCGAATATTCGAGCTAACCACCACGTTCCAGCTAAAGCCCTACCTCTTGGTGAACAGGTTCGACGTAAACGAGGGGCTCTCGGAAGAGATAGAAGAGTGGTGTCGAAAGAGGGGAATAGAGCCCGTGGGAAGGATCCCCCTGGATCCCAACATACCCCGACTGATCAGAGAAGGAAGGTTGCCGCTGGAGTCAGGTGGAGAGATACGAACCGTATTTGAGGAGATCTACCGAAAACTCTTTGAATAAAAGGGAGAAGAGCCATGGAGTGCAACGAGAAAAAGGGCATTTGCAGCACCTGCGAACACGCCTCCAAGTGCAGTGCAGACGAACAGAGGAGACACCAGGAGGCCCTTTTGAAGAAGAGGCTGGAGACCATTCGCCACCGTATCATGGTGATGAGCGGCAAGGGAGGAGTGGGCAAGAGTACCGTAACCGCAAACCTTGCGAATCTCCTCGCTGAGAAGGGATTCAAGGTTGGGGTGCTCGACGCAGACATCCACGGCCCAAACATCCCCACCATGCTGGGGGTGGAAGGGAGAACCATGGGCATGAGTCCCGAGGGGATAGAGCCCCTGGAGCTACCCAACGGTCTCAAGGTGGTATCGTTGGGCTTTCTCATCAAGGATCAGGACACCCCGGTGATCTGGAGGGGTCCCCTGAAGATGGGGGTGTTGAGGCAGTTCCTGAGCGAGGTGAACTGGGGAGAGCTAGACTTCCTCTTCGTGGACCTCCCCCCAGGGACTGGCGACGAACCCCTCAGCATAGTGCAGCTGATCCCTCACTTAGACGGGGCCATAGTGGTCACGACTCCACAGCACGTTGCCCTGCTTGACTCGCGCAAGAGCGTCAACTTCTGCCACAAGGTGAACGTAAAGGTGGTGGGCATAGTGGAGAACATGAGCGGGCTGATCTGTCCCCACTGCGGGGAGGAGATCGACCTATTCAAGAGAGGGGGCGGCGAGAAGGCAGCGGTGGAGTTGGGGGTTCCCTTCCTGGGCAGGGTGCCCATAGATCCTGCCCTGGTGGACGCGGGAGACAGGGGAGTGCCCTTTGCCACCCAGTGTTCCAAGTCACCCGCCGCCCACGCCCTCAACGAGGTGGGGGAGCGGTTGTTGGAGTTCGTGGGTGAGAAGTGAAGGAGAGGATAACAACAACAAGAGATGCTGATCCTTCTCTCACACGAGCGATGGATGACAGGGGCGGAACCCCACCGCCCCACCTTTTTCTCCAGGAGGGTTACCATGTCTAAAAGAACCCCAAAGTGCGCCTTCTGCGAAACGAGAGAGTGCTACCAGGGAAAGGACTGCTTCGGGATGCAAGAAGCGTCCCGAAAGGCGTTCAATTCAAACAGAGAGGACACCGAGCTGTCCCGCGTTGCAACCTCCATAGAGAGCGACGGGTACATGAGGTGGTGCAGGGTGGAGGAGGTGATAGAGTTTGCCAAGAGAATGGGCTACTCCCACCTGGGTATAGCCTTCTGCGTAGGCATGGTGAACGAGGCGAGAACCCTGCAGAAGATCCTGGAGTCCAAGGGATTCAAAGTCTCATCGGTCTGCTGCAAGATGGGGGGAATAGAGAAGTCTGAGTTGAACTTCAAGCGCCTGAAAGAGGGACGCTACGAGGCCATCTGCAACTCCATAGGCCAGGCACTACTGCTGAACGAGGCAGGCACCGAGCTGAACCTCATTGTGGGACTATGCGTGGGCCACGACATACTCTTCACCAAGCACTCAAAGGCACCGGTCACCACGGTGATAGTGAAAGACCGGGTACTGGCCCACAACCCTGCAGGGGCACTGTATTCGAACTACTACGCGAGAAATGTGTTCGGTTAAGCGCTAAGCAACCGCCTCCATGGCCTCCCTGAGGGTGAACCTACCTTCGTACAACGCCTTCCCCACGATTACACCCGCTATTCCCGCACCTTCAACCTCTCTCAACCTCGCCAGGTCCTCCAAGGAAGAGACCCCCCCAGAGGCGATCACCGGCAGAGAGGTGGACCTGGCAAGGGCAACCGTCTCCTCCACGTTGGGCCCCACAAGGGCGCCATCTCTCGATATGTCGGTGTAGATGATACCAGAGACCCCTATCTCCTCGCAGAACCTCGCAAGTTCGGTGGCCCTCACCTCGCTCTTCGCAACCCAGCCGTGGGTTGCCACCATTCCACCCTTGGCGTCTATCCCCGCGATCACCCGACCCGGAAAGGCCTCTGCTATCCTACCCGCCTCCTCTGGGTCCTTGACCAGAACGGTTCCCAAAATCACCCACCTCACCCCCACCTCCAATAGCTCCTCTGCATCCTCCACGGTGCGAATACCGCCCCCCACCTCTATGGGAACCTCAGAGAGGGCGGCAATCTCGCCAATGATGCGCCTGTTAGGGCTGCCCTCTTTGCCCCTGAATGCCCCGT
>CAZMTB010000102.1:0-6513 GCA_964569095.1 uncultured Aquificales bacterium | reverse complement strand
TCTTGAGGGGGTGATGGAAGAGGTGTCGGCTTACACCCAGGGTGTGCTCGAAATAATGGCCGGCCGGGATGGCCACACCACCATAATCGAGAGCATAGAGTCTGAGACGGAGAACATACTCTCGAAGCTATCTACCATCCTTGGGTTTGGTACCAAGCTCACCACCCAGTTGCAGGAGATAATCGAGGAGGTTGAGAACCACGTGTCCTACATGACTGGGTTCATCGACGAGATAGAGAGGACCGCCGAAACGGCCAAGTTCTTGGCACTAAACTCCTTGGCAGAGTTCATTGGAACCGCTGGTGACAACCGCACCCTCATGGTCTTGGCCCAGGAGCTGAGAAACCTCTCCAGGGAAGCCCAGGGCCTCACCTCGCAAGGTGTCACCTTCCTGAACGAGATAACCCAGGCCATGGAGGAGGTTAGGGGATTCTCGGAGGAGCTTTACCGGAAGAACGACAGGAACAAGGAGATAACCGAGAAGGCAGCCCAGGTCTCTTCCCGTCTCCACGCTGCATCTTCCCAGTTGAAAGAGCTGGGTTCACGGCTGGGAGAGAAGGGTGACCTTATTGCCCAAGAGATCTCCAGTATCTTGGCTCAGCTCAGTTTTCCAGATCGCATCTCCTCCACCGTGAATGAGGTGAAGGAGGAGATGTTGAGGTGTTTACAGGAGATGGAGACCGAGAACGAGGCTCTCGCCGACGAGTCTTCTAAGGAGCTTCTCAACAAGATGGCATCCAACTACGTGATGGAGCAACAGAGGCGGGTTCACCGTAAGGTGGTGAACGAACCGCCTCCCCAGGAGAGCGGAGATCTCGGTGGAGAGGTGGAGCTCTTCTGACCACCGTTCCGTTTGAGGTGGATTCTGCCTCTCTCTCGAGAGGTCTCTTCTGATCGCCCTGCGGGGTTCTCCCGGGAGGGTGGTTTTGCCCTTTCTAATTGTGCAATACTCCTCGTGAAGGTATGAGGGTTGGGCACGGTTGTGGCGAGGAGGGATGCCTTTGAAGATACTTCAGGTTGCCAGCCACCAGAACATCACCAGGGGTGGTGCGGTGCAGATGGTGCGTCTGGCGAGGGGCTTGAGAGAGAGGGGGGAAGAGGTTGACCTTGTTTTCAACGGTGGTGGTGTACTCTCTGGAGAGCTGAAGCGCTTGGAGGAAGAGGGTTTCAAGGTACGCCTCTTCCCAATGGAGAGGATGGTTCCAAAGGAGATGCTGAGGTTCAGGCGCCTGGTGCTGGAAGAGGGTTACCAGGTGGTGCACGCCCACAGGGATCCTGCCCTCCGCTTCGCCTTCTTCTCTCTTCTGGGAACCGATACTCCCCTGGTTGCCCAGCGAGGTACCACCTACCGGCCCAAGGGACTGGTCAGGTTGATGCTCCGCTCTCCCCGGGTGAGGCTAATCGTCTCCGTGGCACACGCGGTGGGCAGGAGCTTGGAGGAGCACGGGGTATCTTCCCGCAAGATCCAGGTGGTGTACGGAAGCGCCGATCCTGAGGAGTTCTCTCCCAAGGTGAGTGGTGGGGGGGTGAGAGCCCAGTTCTCCATTGCCTCGGAGGAGTTCGTGGTTGGTACCGTGGCTGCCCTTGTGGGGAAGAAGGGATACCCGGACCTGCTGGCTGCCGTTGGTGCCCTCTCGCGGCGTTTCAAGGGTTTGCGCTTGCTGGCGGTTGGCAGGGGAAGACCCGAGAAGTTCAGGGAGCATTGGGAGCCCCTGTCGTCGGTGGTGGTATTCACGGGGCACCGCGACGACGTTGCAGAGTGCATGGCTGCCATGGACGTGGTGGTTTCTGCCTCCACCAAGGGAGAAGGGCTTACCGGTGCCTTGAGGGAGGCCATGTTCATGGGGAGACCGGTGGTCTCCACCAGGGTGTCCGGTAACCCAGAGGTGGTCCTTCAAGGAAAGACGGGGCTACTGGTAGAGGTTGGAGACCGGCGTGGCCTTGCCAGTGCAGTTGAGGGGTTACTGCTGGTGCCTGCCTTAAGGACCCGTTTGGGGTTGCAGGGGCGCAGGTTGGCACTAAGGCTCTTCACCCATCGTTTCAGGACGGGGAGAATGGTGGAACTCTACCGTGAGGTGGCCGTAGGTTGAGGGGTGTTCTTCTCTTTGCACGGGTGCCCATGAACGTGGTGTGCCTGAGGCCCCTGTATCGTGCCTTGGAGGGTGAGGTTCCCTTCTACGGCACCGTTAAACCGCCGAGAGGTGAGGAAGGAGAAGATACCTTCTCCACTCTCGGAATAGATGTGGCGAAGCTACCGCTCTTTCTGGCCCGGTGGCTTCCTCTCCAGGTTTACCTCTCTTCCGATCCCATGCTGGTGGGAAAGAGGTGCAAGGCCAAGGTTCACACCTTCCACGGGATCTCCTTCAAGGGTAGGGCGTACACTCCGAAGGTTCTCGAGTACGATCGGCTCTTTATGGTGGGACCCTACATGGAGGAGAGGTTCGTCGAGAAGGGGATTCTCAAAAGGGGAGATACTCGCATGTGTCGGGTGGGCATGCCCAAACTGGATCCCTTGGTGGATGGTACCCTCACCCGCGAGGTTGCAAGGGAGGGTCTTGGCCTAGGAGGAGAGGATAGGGTGGTGCTCTACGCTCCCAGCTGGGGCGCGGGGTCTTCCCTGGAAGGCTTCGGTGAAGAGGTGGTTAGGTGTTGCTTGTCTCTCGGGCTGCGGCTTGTGGTGAAGCTTCACGACCACACCCTACGCGACCCTGCCTGGAGGGAGAGGCTGAAGACCTGGGAATCGGCGGGGGTGACCATCTACCGTGATCCAGACGTGGTGCCGGCAATGGCCGCAAGCGACCTTCTCGTCTCTGACATGAGCTCGGTGGCAAACGAGTACCTGTTGCTAAACAGGCCCCTGGTAACGATACTGCCACCAAACTACCGTCAAAGGTACGCCCAGACGGCGGACCTCGAGTCGTGGATGGCCACGGGTAGCATCGTCGTGGAGGGGGTAGAGGAGCTTGGTGGGGCCATACGCGAGGCCCTGGAGCATCCCGAGGAGGGGTCTGAGGCCCGCTTGGCCATGGCCAGGAGGCTCTTTTACAATCCGGGCAGGGCTACCCAGCGTGCGGTTCAGGTGGTAAGAGAGCTTCTCGATGGATGAGGGAGAGTCTGCCTCGTTGGCGAAAACCTCTCTGGATGGACGGCAGCGGGTCGGTGGGAGGTATTGTAGAGGAGGCGTGATACTGCAAGGGTACGTCTGGAAACCGGTTGTTGGATCGGGGATATGGGCATGGGACTTCAGGCGGTGATCCTGGCCGCGGGTCAAGGGAAGCGACTGCTTCCCTTGACCAGAGAGGTTCCCAAGTCCCTGCTTACGCTATCGGTGCAGGGCCCCTCCATTCTTGAGTTTCAGGTGGAGCAGTTGAGGAGGCTGGGGGTGGATGACCTCGTGGTAGTGGTGGGACACGGGAAAGAGAGGGTGTTTGCCACCTTGGGTGATGGGGTGCGCTACGTGGAGAACCCCCGCTACCTCACCACTAACTCCATCTACTCCTTCTGGCTCGCCAGGGGCCTGCTGGGGGAAGACGTCTTGATCCTGAACGGCGACGTGGTCTTTCATCCAAAGGTGGTGAGGGAGCTTCTCGGTTCTGCCCGGGACGCGGTGCTCTCGGTTGACACCCAGGCCGTCCTGGACGAGGAGACCATGAAGGTTAGACTCGAGGGGGAGAGGGTGGTGGAGATAAGCAAGGAGCTGGATCCTTCCCGGGCCCACGGAGAGAACCTTGGTTTGGTGAGGTTCTCGGGAGACGGCCTGGTTCTCTTGAAGAGAACGGTGGAGGCCATGGTTGAGGAGGGAGAGGTGAACCGGTGGATTCCAGCTGCTTTCCAGAGGATGCTGGCCCTGCACCCAGTTTACGCGGTGGACGTTAGGGGTCTGCCCTGGATAGAGATAGACTTCGAAGAAGACCTCGTCAGGGCGCGAGAGGAGGTCTTCTTGAGGATTCTGGAGGATACGGAGCCTTGAGACGGTACTACCTGCCCCAGTACACCGGTGCCCTTGAAGGGGTTTACCGGAGGTTGGTGAGGAAGGAGAGGCCCCTCCCTCCATTTCCCCGGGTGGTTCAGATTCAGACCCAAACGGGGTGCAACGCACGGTGTGTCTTCTGTCCCAACTCCCTGCTTGCCCCTGCCATACCCAGCCACTCCATGGAGTGGGAGCTCTTCACCAAGATAGCAGACGAGATCACCGGGTATCCCGTTGCGAGAATAAGCCCATACCTCATGAACGAGCCCCTGATGGACAGGGAGCTTGGCAAGAAGATCCGGTACCTTGCAGAGAGGAAGCATCCCGACACCGTGATAAAGATAAACTCCAATGGTGCCCTGCTGGACGAGGAGATGGGGGAAGCGCTGATAGAGTCTGGGTTAGACAGGATAAACTTCAGCGTGCACGGCATTCGCAGGGAGACCTACGAGTCCCAGATGGTGGGCATGAAGCTCGAAAGGGTGCTTAAGAATATAGACAGGTTTCTGGAGTTGAAGGAGAGAAAGGGAAGCACCAAGCCCAGGGTGAGGGTCACCATGGTGCGTACCAAGGCCATAGAGGAAGAGCTGGACGAGATCATGTCCTACTGGGGCGAGAGGGGAGTGAAGGTGAACGTTAGGCCCCTGGAGAACCGGGCCCAGAAGGAGATCGCCTCGAAGGGATTGAATCCCGAGAGGTGGAGGCCCTTCACCTTCTGCAACAGGCTCTTTGAGCAGGCCTACGTTCTGAGCAACGGGGACGTGGTTCTCTGCTGCGTGGACTGGGAGCGTACCACCATACTGGGCAACCTGAGGGAGCAGACCCTGGAGGAGATATGGAACGGAAGGGAACTCATGGAGATCCGCCGCCGTTACCTGGAAGGCGATCTTGACGGCCTGCTCTGCAAGAGGTGCTTGACCCTGTAGTTGACAACGCGTTGCCACCTCTTATCTTGAGGAGGGGAGGATCCATAATCGAGGGGGTTAGATTGATGATGAAGAGGTTGCTGGTTGGTAGCGCGCTGTTTTTATGGATGACTGTGGGATGTGCATGGGCGGGCATGCACTGCTACAAGAGCTGGGGAGGGGGATATTCCTGCTACGATTACAGCAGGGGCTCCTTTATGTCGGTTAGACCCAGGGTGGGTGGTGGATACACGGCTTATGATAGCAAGAGGGGCGCAACCATAGTCGTAACCCCCAAACCTGGAGGGGGATTCACAGCCTTCGATTATGGGAGAGGGGCCTTCATTGATATCTCTCCCGACTTTGGTGGTGGTTATCACACCTTCGATTACGGTACCGGCAAGTTCGGCAGGGTGACTCCCTGGCTCTTTGGAAACGGCTTCTCGGTGGAGGAGTATTAGCGGGTTTCTTAGCCCTAAACGTTGAACCTGAAGCTCATTATGTCGCCGTCCTGAACCAGGTAGTCCTTGCCCTCCAGCCTTACCTTGCCCGCTTTCTGGGCTGCCTTGAAGGTTCCGTACCTCAGGTGGTCCTCGTATGAGAGCACCTCGGCCCTTATGAATCCCTTCTCTATGTCCGAGTGTATCACGCCCGCTGCCTTCTGGGCAGTGGTGCCCCGCCGTATGGTCCAAGCCCTAACCTCGTCCTCCCCCACGGTGAAAAAGGATATGAGGTCGAGTAGCGAGTACGACTCCCTGATCAGCCTGTGGGTGGCAGGTTCGACTATTCCCATCTCCTCCCTGAATCCCTGTGCCTCCTCGGGAGGGAGTTCCAGTATCTCCACCTCGAGTTTGGCGTGCACCTCCACCACCGGCAGGCCGGGTGGTAGCTCCGTCTTGGGGAGTTCCGAACTCTCGTCGCTGTTTAGTACCACTATGCAGGGCTTGGCAGAGAGAAATCCGTATCCTTTCAGCTGCGGTTCGTGGATAAATTCGCATCCCCTGAGGGCCCTTTGGGATTCCAGCACCTCCTTGGCCTGCTTGAGCAGCTCCAGTTCCGCGGGATCCCCTTTCTTTCCCTTGGTTATCTCGCGGCCCAGGCGGTCTATCCTCTTTTCCACCATCATCAGGTCTGCGAGTATCAGCTCCTCCTCGAAGGCCTCGAAGTCGCTTTGGGGGGTTGGTGGTTCGCCTGCCCGGTGAAAGTTTCTAACCACGTGCACCAGGGCGTTCACCTCGTTCAGGTGGTGTATCAGGTAGTCCAGCTCCTTCTCTTTCGATCCCCCGTGGGCCGTCGCCCCTTCTGCAAGGTCAACGTATTGAACCTGGGCGTGGGTGGTCTTTTGGGGAGAGTAGATCTTTGACAGCTCCTCCACCCTGGGATCCGGCACCTTCACCGTGGCCAGGTTGGGTTCGAGCCTACCCTTTCCCTGGGTAGCCACTCCCAGGCTGCCGGTTATTGCAGAGAAGACCGTGCTTTTTCCCGACAGGGGAAGACCCACCACGCCTATCTTGAGTTTCATGGGTAGCCGTATGCCCTTGCCTCAGTTTGTTGCCAGCTCGGAGGGTGCCACGATCTTCAACGAGCCCTTCTCTATCTGGAGCAGCAAGAGGGGATGGGGATTCTGGTTTGTGTAGC
>CAZMTB010000101.1:0-1601 GCA_964569095.1 uncultured Aquificales bacterium | reverse complement strand
CATCAATTCAACCAATGTAAATCCCTCTCTCCTCCAAATCATTTTCAAAACCTCACTCTATGTAACAGCCTATCCTCTCGAAAACCATATTATTATTTATTACCCAAACGAAAAGTGGCTGTCCAGCGTAGAAGACAACTCCCCCCACTCTGGACAGCCAACCATAACAACACTATCTAACTACGGTTAGTCCACCCTCCTTTTTAGTCAGGCTGGATCCAACACTCAACGCCATTCTGATAGTTTCCATTGCACTTGGCGTGGAATGGATTGCTTCCCGTATCGTCTGCATTCACGTGGAACTGGGTACAGTTGTTAGCGGCAACGGTCAGGATGTTCACATTGCCCAGCTTGGGAGCATTGAAATCTGCACACGAGGTGTAGTTAGAACTCATATCCGCCGCAAAGGTGTTAGATCCCCCGTTGGTCATACACTCGCTCACGATCTCCATGGCACAAGCCCTGGCTCCCGTCAAAGCCTCTTTCGCCTCGGCCTTCTGGCGATACTTGTTGTACTGCGGCAGTGCCAGCGCCGCCAGGATGGCGATGATGGCCACCACGATCATCAGCTCGATCAGCGTGAACGCCTTATTATCCTTGGACAACCTCTGAATTCTCTGAATCATCTCTCTACCTCCTTTTCTCTCTGAACTTTAACCTCTACCCAAAAATCTCCCTCACCGCGAGGGGACCTCCCGCCAAGTCTCACCTCCTTGCTCTCCCCGCTGCTTTCACCTCCCTTCTCTATGCTCTTTTCTGTATCTTCCCCTGGGTCGTCCTGCACCCTCGCCCTTACGAGAGAGCAAGAACCATGCCGCAGCGAAGAGAGGCGCAAAACCCGGCTCTTTCGCCGGGCTAAGAGAGGGAAAGGCCTGGCAAAACCACCGGCACGAAGTTCACCGCTAAAAGAGAAGGGCCCTTTACAAAGAAAAGCCCTCTCACACTTCCACGAGACACCAACACCCCAAGAGGGGGCTAACAAATTTTGTCAGGGTGACCAACTTTGTCACTCGTCCCGCCACACGGGCTCCCTCTTCTCCAAGAAGGCCCTTATTCCCTCCTGGGAGTCGTAGGTGGCGCTGTTGAGGGCGATAACCTGGGTGGCGTAGTGGAGGGCCTGAAAGTCCTCCATGGCAATCTGCTGGTAGAACATGCGCTTTCCGCTCTCCAACACCGCAAGGCTGTACTGGGCCACTTGCCGGGCAAGCTCCATGGTGGCATCCTCGAGCTCTTCAGCCGGCACCACCTTGTTCACTAGCCCGTGGGCCAAGGCCTCTTGGGCCGAGATAAACTCGCCGGTTATTCCCATCTCAAAGGCCTTCTTCCTCCCCACCGCCCGGGAGACGAAGACGATGGGAGTGCTGCAGTAGAGCCCTATCTTGACCCCTGGAGTGGCAAACCTGGCACCCTCCTCGGCCACTGCCATGTCGCAGGCCGCCACCAGCTGGCAACCTGCAGCGGTGGCAATTCCGTGAACCTGGGCGATAACAGGCTGGGGAAGGTCACGGATGGCACGCATCATCTCGTGGCACGAGAGAAAGAGCCTCTCCACCTCTGGGGCATCGTGGCCCACGATCTCGTTCAGGTCGTGTCCAGAGGAG
>CAZMTB010000100.1:0-6446 GCA_964569095.1 uncultured Aquificales bacterium | reverse complement strand
AGGCTGCGGAGTTCTCTTCCAGTCTCTTGCTCACCGACTTGAGCAGGGCCTCGGTGAGCTCCTGTAGGGTGGCATCGAGGAAACGCCTGCCTACGAATCCCGCCATCACCAGGTTTGCGTAGAGGGGCGTTCCCAGTGAGTTCAGGGATATGCCCTTGGCGTCCAGGTATATGGTGTTGCCAGTGGGGTTGCCCTGCTGGTTGACAACGCAGGGGGCTCCGCTTCTCAGAAACTCCCTGGCCCGTTCTTCTTCTGCAGGGTGCATCGCTATCCCCAGGTCTCCCCCTCCCCTTTCGATCAGGGGAGAGTGGAACTGGCCTATCTTCACCTGTGTAAGTACCGATCCTCCCCTGGTGGCCATTCCGTGGGTCTCGGTGCTGATCACCTTCAGCCCCTTATTTACGGCCCACTCTCCCAGGACCCGGGCCAGGAGTATCACCCCCTGGCCGCCTCTGCCCGTCATAACCACCTGCATGTGGACTCATCTACCCCTTCTCTCCAAAGAGGGTCAAGGAGTTGAAAGAGAATCGTAGAGACTGGCGGTGGTCTCGGCGGTGTTTTCTACGGAGAACCGCTTTACCCGCCTCTTGCCCTCTCGGGAGAGCCGTCCCCCCAGCCTCGGCGACGAGGCGATTGCTTCTATTGCCTTTGCTATCTTCCCGGGGGATCTGGGTGGCACCAGAATGCCTCCCGCTGAGACCATCTCCTTGATGGGAGGTATCTCCGTTGCCACCAGGGGCAGGCCTGCCATCCAGTACTCCAGAACGGTGTTGCCCAGACCCTCTTTGGTGGAGACCAGCATACCCAGGTTGAAGGCCCTCATGAGGACGGCTGCGTTCTTCACCTCTCCGCAGAGGTGCAGGTGGGAGGCAACTCCCGCCTCTTTGGCCCTCTTCTCTATTGATGCGATTCTCTCCGGTTCTCCCCCTCCCACCACTGCCATGACGACCTTCTTCCTCCTTCTCCTCAAGATGCCCAGAGCCTCTACTGCGTCTGGAATACGCTTGAAGTAGACGATCCTGGCCACAATTCCGCAGACGATGGGTTCCTGAGGCAGTCCCAGTTCTCTCCGGGCAGCTGGGGGTGAGAGAAGCGCTGCCTCCTGGACTCCGTTGTAGAGTCGCCTGGTCTTCTGGGGAGATACTCCCAGCTCCCTGGTGGTGTTGGCAACCACGTGGTGGGAGACTCCCACCACCACCTTGGCAAGCCTCGTGGCGAAGGACTCCAGAATGCGTTTCCTCCGACTCTCCCAGGTGTAGGGAAAGTGGTGGTGCACGATGATGGTTTTGATGCCGGCTATCTTCCCCGCCATTACCGCTGGGAACACCACCCTGCCCATGCGATGAACGTGGAGGATCTGGCACCTTGCTCCGGTTAGCCAGCGGGCCAGTTTCAGGATCTCCCAGAGTCGGTACTTTCCCCGCATGGGCAGGACGGCCGTTCTTACTCCCCTCTCCTCGAGGGTGGCCCTAAGGGGTCCGTCTCCCTCCAGGGCCAGTACGGTCACCTTGTATCCCCTTTCTGCCAAGAGGGGTGTCACCAAGGTGAGCTGTTTCTGCACCCCTCCCACTCCGAAGGTGGTGACCACCCTCACTACCCTGGGTTTCACGGCGCCTTCCTCCCCTGGAGCAGGGTCATGGCCGAGAAGACCGCTACCAGGAGGGTGGTTCCCCACTGGGGTATGGAGACCATGGAGTGGAGGCCTATGGCAACCAGGCCCAGGGAGTAGCCCATTGCCTCTGGGTCTCTCTCGCGCCAAGATGACCTGAACGTGGCCAGAACCCCCTTGCCCAGCACCAGAAACACCCAAAGGAAGGCCGCGAGACCCACCACTCCGCATTGTAGGGTCACCTCCAGAAAGAGGTTGTGACTGTGCCAGAAGGCCAGGGGGATTATGGCCGGATTCTTGCGAATTATTCTTTTTGAAATATGCCGTCCATATCCCCATCCAATAAGGGGTCGGGTCTTGATTAACTTGATGGTGTTGCGGTAGATCAGGTACCTTTGCGTCATGGCTCGGTCCTTCTGCACCGTGGCGAGGGGGCTGGTGAGTAGGGGAAGCATTCGTTTCTTGATTCTGGAAGAGCTTAGGGTGAACGCCACCACCACGGCTACTGCCAGGGCCAGAATCGCCCACACCGCCCTTTTGCGTAGGGCCGCGGCGAGGGTGCCCAAGGTGAGGAGAAGCAGGAGAATGCTCGTTCTGGTCTGGCTAAGAACCACCATGCCCACCGAGGCGATCAGCAGGGCTGCTGCTGCGATCCTATGGTGTGGGGGGTAGCCAGGAGATACTGCCACTCCTCCCACGAGGGGAATCACGAGGTCCATGTACTTTCCCACCTGGGTTGGGTAGGGGAATATGCCCCTGAACCTTGAGCCGTCGTAGTGGCCGAAGAGGGTGCTGGTTAGCACCACCAGCAGGCAAGAGGCCGCCAGGGCAAGTGTCATCTCCCTTCTGCGGCGCGGGGTGGAGGCGAGGTTCCAGGTTCCCCAGAAGAGAACCAGGAAGGGGAGCATCTCCCTCTTTAGGGAGTGGAGGCTGTATGCGGGGTCAATGGAGAGTAGCGAGCTGAGTACCACCGTTGCCAGCAGGGCAAGAAGGGGCAGGTCCAGGGGAGACGGTCTCCACTCTCTCTTGGCCACCCTGGTTGCCAGAACGAGGGCAACCGCGGAGAGGAGGATGCCCCGGGGGGTGGTTAGACGGAGGGGGGCGAAGAACCTGAAGGGAAGCAGCAAGGTGTAAAGCAGAAGGGAGTACCAGCCCGTGGTCTCTGCCAATTCCTGCCATCTTCCCTGGAAGCCCAACTACCTGCCTTCTTCAGAACTTGTGGTTCAGGGGAAGGTCCTTTGGGTATTTAACCTTGTAGCAGTACTCCACCACCTGGCTCTTTGAAGGGGCTATCCCGAAGGTCCAGGTGTAGAATCCCTTTTCCCGGTCCACCTTCGTGGGTATGGGGGTGGGGTATCCGGGGCAGAAGGAGACCTTTATCCTCTCGTCCTGGGATATGGGGAAGGGTTCTGTGATTGAGACCCTAACTAAGCGCCTGCGAGAGTTGGTGACTGTGATTCTGTACCTGTTGGTCACCTCCACCTTGTTTCCGAACTTCTCGTCCAGGTACCGGTAAACCAGCTCTCTCTTCACCGTGACCAGGCGATCTCTGCCGAAAGAGAGGAGAAGGTGGTCGCCTTTCAACACCTGGGAGAGGGTGGTGGTGCCAGACTCCACCTCGTCCTGGTAGAGCTTCAGGCTTCCCCTGGGCAGGGTGACAGGGGGCAGAGATGTCTTCACCTGCAGGTATACACCGGGGTCCACCGACGGGTAGCTCTTTCTCAGGGTCTCCAACACCCTTAGTCTCCAACTGCCCAGGTAGAACCTCCTCTCCCCCTTTGAGGGAAGGGAGGCGAATCCCTTCAGGGTGTAGAGGCCTCCCACCTGTAACTCCTTGAACTGGAATTCCTCCCCTTGGGATGGGGCGGAAGCAACCATGAGTCTCCTTGCCCTTCTCCCCTTGTAAACCTCTTCTTCCCTCAAAGGCTCTGCCGGCCTCACCCAGAGGGGAGCCAGGTTTGGAGGGTATAGCCTGCCGCCGGGTCGGGTTGCAGAGAACCTCAGCTCCACGCCCTGCCAGTCTTCACCGGTCTTCTGGCTGCACCTGGCCATCATGGAGAAGGTGATTCCCCCCTTGGAGTCTAGCACTGCCTTGTAGGAGGGCCTCCACCAGGCCTTGTGGGTGACGAAACTGACCTTGATTATACCCTTGCCCTTGCCCTTAACGTGGGCAAACACCCTGAATCCCTTCTGGTTCTTCAGCGCGCTCAGCCTCTCTTCTTTCTCCCTTATCTCCTTCGAGATCTCCCTCTCTTGTACCTTGCTGCGCGCCAGCCACTGCTCAAGCTTCCCTTCCCTATCCTTCACCTTGGAGATGGGGATGAGGTTGATTCTCTTCTCCGCCTTGCCGGGGATGGAGCCCATGAGCTCTATCATCTTCTCTATCAACTTTATCCTCAACCCTACCGCCTTCTTCTCTGCCTTGAGAACCACCAAGTCCCTCTCTAAGGACTCTACCTCCTCGTCGTTCTTTATGGGTTCCGCCTCGTACCCGATAAGCGAGATGGATGTGCTGAGCAGGGTAACCCTGTAACTCTTCTTCGCGTCCCTGGGAATGGTGCACAGCTCTACCCTGGTCTGGCCTTTCACCACCTTTATCTTTCCCTCTTTCACCACCTCCGCCGAGGAGGGGTAGAGGGTAACCTCTACTATGCGCATTCCTCCCCAGGCTGGCAGCGACAGGAGCACCAGTGCAAACACGGTTAGAATCGCCGTGCTTTTACTCTTTCTCATGCCTTCCTCCTTTGAGTTCGTCCCTGCAGATAAGCTCTGAGGCGGATGCGATGCGGTCTATGAAGAGCACCCCGTCCAGGTGGTCTATCTCGTGCTGCAGGGCCACTGCCTCCAGGTTCTTCGCCTCGATCTCTATCTCCCTTTCGTTCCTGTCCCATCCCCTAACCACCACGATTCTCGCCCTCTTCACAAAGGCCACGTAGTCCGGAAGGCTCATGCATCCTTCCCGGGTTATCTTCTCTCCCTCGGCGTGAACGATGATGGGGTTTATCAGCTCGATGAGACCGTGGTTCTTGCGCTTGTAGCGGCGGTTTCTCGACACGTCCACCACAATCACCCTTTGCGACTCGCCAACCTGGGGGGCGGATATTCCTACGCCGTGGGGTGCGGAGCACATGGTCTCCACCAGGTCGTCCACCAAGGCGATGGTGTTCCCGTTGATGTTCCTCACGGGTTCACACACCCTTCTTAAAACGGGGTCGGGGTAGAGCACGATTTCACGCTTTGCCACCTTCCCTCCTTCTCGTCTTCACATGTGTGCCGTGGTGACCTCTCGCAGGGAGACGTCGAGGCCCAGCTCTTCCCCCACCCTTTTCAGGTCTGCTTTAAGGGTCTCAAGCTGGGTCTCAGGGGGTATGTCCACCTCCAGCACCATGGAGAAGACGTTTGGTCTGTCTCTTCTCTTCAGAAGCTTGGTCTTCACGTTTGCGATGTTGGCGCTGTGGGAGGCCAGTGTTGAGGAGATGCGGTAGACGATGCCCACGCTGTCTTCTCCAAACACCGACACCACGTATCTCTCTGCCTCGGACCACTTGCTGGTATCCAGGTCTTCGTCTCCCACCACCTCGAAGGTGACTCTCAGCTCTACGCTCTTCGCCGCCTCTTTTATTCTTCTTCCAAACTCCTCTTCTGAGAGTTCTGGTGGGGGTTCCACGATGAGTATCATGGCAAACTGGTTCTTCAGTATGGTCATGCTCGAGTCTTCAATGTTGCACCTCATCTCGCTAAGGGCCTTGGATATGGCTGCCACCAGTCCCGGCCTGTCCTTGCCCACGGCAAACAGCACCACATGCCTCTTCTCCATTTCACCCCTCCTTCGTAAGTTCCACCGGTATGGAGGTAGCACAGGAGCAGGGGCTTCACAAGAGAACCAAAAAATAAGGGGACGGTCTTTCACCGTCCCCTTACTGCTATCAAGTCATTCACTCTACGTCGAATATGTTCACGGTGATCTCCCACGGGGTTGTGGCCCAGTCCACGCCTGAGAAGTCGTCTGGCACGGTGTCTGGCACCACCAAGGTGTACCAGTAGTGGGTACCGGAAGGGATGTTGGAGAGGGCAGAGGTGACGTCGACCTCTGGGAACACGGTGGTCTTTGCCACCTCCCCGCTAACGCTCGCCTTCCAGGAGGAGAGCTTGTCGGGTGGCTGGAACTTCATGTTGTTGGAACTGTCGAAGTATGCCAGTCGCGAGTAGTCGTCGGGCATCTGTGCGGCGATGAATATCTTGACGGCCATGGTGGAGTTGTCGCTCTCCTTGAGGTAGGCTGGAAACTCTGCCTCGACTTTGAATATGTTGCCCCCTGCCACCACGTCACCAAACCCCAGGTACGTGCCGCTGTCTGGGTCGGGTATCTCTGCCGCGGGATTGATGGTGCGCACCTCTGAGGGAACCAGAACGTGGCCGGAGGGTGTAGGGGCAGGTGGGGGGTATCCTTCGAAGTCTATGAGACGGGCATTGGAGGTTGTTTTGGATATCATTTCACAGTTGCTTGCAACCACTTCGCCTGTTGACCTGTCTGTTGCCACTGAGCAGGAGAGCGAATATTGGTACGGTGGGGGTAGGGATGCCTGCCAGTTTACGCCTCCTGAGGGTGAGTAGCAGACAACCATGCCGTGAGTGTTTGTAGCGTTTCTCTTTTCCCTTCCTACCACCACGATGTTGTCGTTGGGATCTATAGCAATATCCAGGGGATCCACAGAACCGTAGGGTGAATCCTGGGTTGTTTCCCAGTTTCTCGTGCCCGAGGATGAATAGGACGAGAGGTGCCAAAGGGAATCTGTGGAGTTTCTGGGTTCGAGATCAACCAGTATGACGTTGTCGT
>CAZMTB010000099.1:0-4187 GCA_964569095.1 uncultured Aquificales bacterium | reverse complement strand
GAGTTCGTAATGGCGGCCAGGGTGTTGGGATTGCCGCCGCGCAGGATTATGCTGCGCCACATGCTACCCAACGCCATGGCCCCTGTGCTGGTGGCAGCCACCCTTGGCGTGGCAGGGGCCATTCTCACTGAGTCGGCATTGAGCTTTCTGGGCATAGGGGTTCAACCTCCCACCCCCAGCTGGGGGAGCATACTGGCGGTGGGCAAGGACTACATAGAGGTTGCCTGGTGGTTGTCCGTCTTTCCCGGCTTTGCTATCCTGTTGGCGGTGTTGGGATACAACCTGCTGGGCGAGGGTATACGCGATGCCCTGGATCCCAAGCTGAAGGGAGAGAGGTAGATGAGGTTAGAGAGGGTGGCGCTTGATTGGTTTCTTGGCAAGGTGGGTAGAGTGGCCTTTTGGTTGATTGCCCTGGTGGTAGCGGTCTCCTTGGCTGCTTGTTCCTCTGCTCCCACGAAAAAGGAAGAAGAGATGGCCAGGGCGAAGGCCCAGGAGGAGGCCATGAGAAAGGAGGCCCAGATGCACTACCAGGTGGGGCTCTCCTACCTGGGGGATGCCAAATGCAAGGAGGCCCTCATAGAGCTTCTCAAGGCAGAGGAGATGAGTGCGCCCTCTCCGGAGATCTACAACGCCATTGGGTTAGCCTACTTCTGCCTGGGAGAGGCCCAGAAGGCAAAGGACGCCTACAGCATGGCGGTGGCCCTGCGACCAGACTACTCGGACGCCCACACGAACCTGGCGGCTCTCTACCTTGCCCAGGGAAAGTGGATGAAGGCCATTGAGGAGAGCGACGCTGCCCTGCGTAACCGGTTCTACCTGAACCCCGAAAGGGCCTACAACAACAAAGCCTACGCCCTGGAGATGATGGGAAAAGACAAAGAGGCCTTGGAGAACTACAACAAGGCCATAAGGTATAACCCCAGATTTATCAGGGCCTACGAGAATCTCATCGCCTTCTTCCTGAGGAGAGACCGCATAAAGGACGCGAGGGAGGTTCTGGCAAACGCCGAGTCGCAGGGGCTCACCTCTGCGGGACTGATCTATTTCAAGGCCTCTCTTGCCATGATCTACGGGGACCGCCAGAAGGGACTGAAGCTCTTCAGGGAGGTGATCAAGAAGTATCCTAACACCCCCTGGGCGAGAAAGGCCAGCACCTACCTAACCACCTTGGGAAAGTGAGACTGCCCCAACCACTTTACCTGGATAACCTCTCTCTTTTGAAGGAGAGATACCAGGAGTTCTACGAAGAACTCTTCTCTTGTCGCCTTTGTCCAAGGCTGTGTGGGGTGGATAGGACCAAGGGCGAAAAGGGGTTCTGCAGGGCACCAATGGATGTGGTGGTGGACACGGTGACTCCCCACTTTGGTGAAGAACCTCCTCTGGTGGGGTACGGTGGATCGGGTACCATATTCTTCTCTCATTGCAACCTCAGGTGCGTCTTTTGCCAGAACTACACCATAAGTCATCTTGGAGAGGGGGAGCTATGGACACCCCGCGAGCTGTGCCACGCCATGCTGTGGCTTCAGGAGAGGGGGTGCCACAACGTGAATCTAGTGACTCCAACCCATTACTTGCCCCAGATATTGAAGGCCCTCTACATGGCTGCGGAGAGGGGGCTCTTTTTGCCCGTGGTCTATAACTGCGGGGGATACGAGTCGGTGGGGGTGATAGAGAGACTGGAAGGAATCGTGGACATCTACATGCCCGACTTCAAGATGAAGGATGCTGCTGCATCAAAAGAGTTTCTTAACGCCCCCGACTACTTCCAGGTGGCCCTTGGGGCCATTTGCGAGATGTCCAGGCAGGTGGGGTCCTCTCTGGAGGTTGAGGGACGGGTGGCGAAGATGGGGTTGCTGATAAGGCATCTGGTTATGCCGGGAATGGCTGACGACGGGTGCGCGGTGATGGAGGCCATTGCTAAGGATATGGGAGCCGGAGCCACGGTTAACGTGATGGCCCAGTATCGGCCCTTATACCGAGCCAGGGAGTTTCCCCTCATCTCTAGGATGCCCACCGTTGAGGAGGTTGCACGTGTGAGGAAAAGGGCAGAGGATCTGGGGCTCTCGCTGGTATGAGAAGGGGAGATTTCCACAAAGAGCTCACCCCCCACGACCAGAAGGGGGTGTGGAGGATGTTCAACTCTATCGCTCCTTACTACGACTTCTTGAATCACCTCTTGAGCCTCAACATAGACAGGTATTGGAGAAGGTTTGCTGTGGACCTGCTGGTTAAACACTCGCAGGTGGGAACCTACCTTGACTTGGCGGCAGGTACAGGAGACGTGAGCTTCACCCTTCTGAGGCGGCATCCTGACTCTAAGGTGGTGGCGGTAGATCCGGCGGAGAAGATGCTGGCGATATTCCGGGAGAAGAGCCTGAAGAGGGGAGTTGATAATAGAGCCTTCGCCGTTGTGGGTGACGGACTTGGGTTGCCCTTGCCTGACAGTTCCCTTGCTGGTGCCATAGTGGCCTTTGGAATAAGGAACATTCCTGACAGGGTGGGGGTCCTGAGGGAGATGGCCAGAGTGGTGAGACGGGGGGGGGCGGTGGTAGTGCTGGAGTTTTCTAAGCCAAGGGGATTATTTGGGCTTCTCTATGATCTCTACTTTCACAGGGTGCTTCCCCTGTTGGGGAGGATCATCTCCCGCGATCCTTTGGCCTATTCCTACCTGCCGAAGACAGTTGAAGGCTTTCCCAAACCTTCGGAGTTCGCAGGGATGATGGTGGCTGCCGGTTTGGAAAGGGTACGTTATTGGTCTTTAACAGGAGAGATAGTGGTCTGTTACCTTGGGGTTTTGGAAGGGCGTTTGGAAAGGTAGCGTTTTCTACTTGCAACGGCCTATCTTGTGGAGTATCTATTTTAACAAAGGCAGGGATTAAGTAAAGAAACCGCCCTCTAATTCTTGAAGGACGGGTGTCCGATGGATAAGGGGGTGTAGATCAATGTAGGAGGGCTGTCTGGTGAGAGCGTTCTCTAAAAGGTGGTTGACGTTGGGTGTAGTGAGCATACTGATATTAAGTTCTGGTGCTGCTATGGCTAAAAAGAAGTACGTGGGCTCCAAGGCCTGCCAGGAGTGCCACGAGGAGGAGTACAACCGTTTCTTGAAGTACGCCAAGAAGGCCCGTTCTTACGAGCACATTTTGGAGATGCGCAAGGATCTTACAGAAGAGGAGTTCAAGAAATGCCTCAAGTGTCACACTACCGGTTACGGAGAGCCGGGAGGATTCGTTTCCGTGGAGAAGACCCCGGAGCTGAAAGAGGCGGGATGTGAAGTGTGCCACGGTCCCGGTAGCAAGCATTGCGATACTGAAGATCCTAATGACATCAAAGGAGATTTGAGGTTCCAGGACTGCGAGAAGTGTCATACGCCTGCCATAGTGAAGGAGTTTAACTTTAAGCCCTTCATCCACGGCGGGGCCCACTGAGGGAGGTTGCCATGTTTGGATTGAACAGGATTTGGACCAAGGTGGTATTTCCCACGGGGATGGTTCTACTGGTGGTGACGGCCATCACCATTTACATGAACACTCAGAGGCAAACTACTGCCTTAACCCTTCAGCTAACCGAGAAGGGAAGAGATGCTGCTACCATAGTGAAGAACTCCATCATCTCTTCCCTAACCGTGGGAGATAACGAGGATGTTGAGAAGACCTTCTCGAAGATAGAGAACGAGATGCCAGACATGAACATATTCATCTGTGATTCAAAGGGTGAGGTCTCTTTCTCTTCGGAAAAGGGCACCAAGGGAAAGGATCTTTCCAACTTTGTTACGGATAAGACCTATTCGGCCCTTTCCTCTCTCCTTCATTCAGGCAGCGCCTCCGTTGATCACATGCAGGAGAGGGTGAACGGCAAACCCTATATAACTGTCATGAGACCTTTTAAGAACAAGAGGGAGTGTTACCACTGCCACGGTTCCACCAAGAAGGTGCTTGGTGCCATCGTGGTCCAGGTGCCAGCGGCCAGTGCCATTGCAGCGGTGGAAGATGCCAAGAAGAGTAACCTCGTCATAGGGATTGCGGGAATTCTGGTGGTGGGTGTGCTTCTATTCCTCATAGTGATGTTAGTTGTTACCAGACCGCTCAACCACATTCTTGAGGTGCTACAGGCCTTTGCTAAGGGTGATCTATCCAAGAGGATAGACATCAAAAGTTCCGACGAAGTTGGCCAGATGGCAGACGCCCTAC
>CAZMTB010000098.1:0-3248 GCA_964569095.1 uncultured Aquificales bacterium | reverse complement strand
GCCGCCTTTATCTCAGGGCCAGAGGCAGGCTGTAGCTCAACTTTAACTCAACTTTGTCACCAAATCGGGCATTTTCACCCACCTATCCTGCTCCCCTCATATTTAGGGGTCAGGTCTTGAATTTGGTAATCCTCCGTGATAGCCATGAATCATGGCCAGGCCATTGAGAATAGAATTCGAAGGAGCACTTATCCTGCTCCCCTCAGGAGGTGGTCCAGTGATAAGACATAAGTGACCAAGAAAGGAGGGGAAGCAAATGGAGAACCAAGGCGGGGAAGTGAAGAGGTGGACAGCCAAGAGAAAGGCTGCTTTAGGTTCTCAGCATCCTAAGGGGTGAGACCTCCGTCCAAGAAGCAGCCAGGAAGCATGGACTCACAGTGGCAGAGGTAGAAGACTGGAAAGAAAGGTTTCTGCTGGCAGCGGAGAGTGCTTTGAGAGCCAGGCCTAAAGGCGGGTAAACCTTGAAAGAAGAGCAGATCAAGTGGCCCAAACAGAAGATCGGGTAGTTAGTGCTGGACATCGATATTATCAAAAAGGTCATGAGCGCCCGCCCTCTAGAGCCCAACCTCTCCCCCCTTTAACCACATCCCTCTCCCTCGGGCGGAGCTGGGCCTGGCCATCCCGTTTTTGTTGCAAAACCACTGTGGTTGTGGTTTAACTTCCCCTCGCATTGCGGGAGACGACACTCCAAAACGGCTAAAGTAGCTGAAGGATAAGGAGATAGCGAATGAAAGAGTGGTTCAAGCTACGAGTCTTGCTGATAGTTGCCGTGGTTGCTGTGGCGGTATGGTTTGCCTACCCACTGGACCAGAAGATAAAGCTGGGACTGGACCTGAAGGGCGGAATGCACCTGGTTTTGGGCATAGACCTTGAGAAGGCCCTGGACTCCACCCTTGAGAAGATCTCTGCCTTCCTGGAAGAGGAGATGGATAAGAACAAGGTGGACTACGACTCGGTGAAGGTGGAAAACCACCGGTACATCGAGATAAAGCTGCTCTTCCCCGAAGACAAGGAGAAGGTCAAGAAGTACCTCAAGGAGTTTCCAGAGCTACACGTGGTCTCCGAGGAGAAAGAGACCATAAAGGCCGGTCTCACCGACAAGGCCATAAAGAAGATCTCGGAGAACGCCTTAGACCAGACACTTCAGGTGATAAGAAACAGGATAGACCAGTTTGGAGTGGCAGAGCCCACCATAACCAAGGTGGGAACAGACCGCGTCCTGGTTCAGCTACCGGGAATAAAAGACCCGAAGAGGGCCATAAAGATCATCGGCAAGACCGCCCGCCTGGAGTTCAAGCTGCTCGACGACGAGAACAGCGTGCAAGACGCCTTGGCCAACGGGGTTCCGCCGGGGGACGAGATACTCTACGGAAAGCACAAGGATCCCCAGACCGGGGTGGTCACCAAGATTCCATACCTGGTGAAGAAGAGGGTGTTGCTTACGGGAGAACACCTGTCGGACGCCAGGGTGAACATAGACCCAACCTACAACGAGCCCTACGTCTCCATCTCTTTCGACAAGGTGGGAGCCAAGATATTCGCCCACATAACCACCCAGAACGTGAAGAAGAGGCTGGCAATAATCCTGGACAACGTGGTCTACTCCGCCCCCGTAATCCAGGAGCCCATAACGGGGGGAAGGGCCCAGATAACCGGAAGGTTCACATCTGAAGAGGCCCACGACCTGGCAATAGTGCTCAGGGCAGGCTCGCTTCCCGCCCCGGTGAAGATCTTAGAGAACCGCACCGTGGGTCCTTCGCTGGGAAGAGACTCCATCGAGCAGGGCTTCAAGGCCTCCATCGTGGGCCTGGTCTTGGTACTTCTCTTCATGGCCATCTACTACAAGGGATCGGGCTTGATTGCCGACTTGGCGCTACTGCTCAACATGGTGCTCATAATGGGGGCGCTGGCCGCCTTTCACGCAACCCTCACCCTACCTGGAATAGCCGGAATCATCTTGACGATAGGTATGTCCGTTGACGCCAACGTCCTAATCTTCGAAAGGATAAGGGAGGAACTCAGGCTGGGCAAAACGGTGAAGGCCGCAATAGACGCGGGATTTGCCCGGGCGTTCATCACCATCCTCGACGCCAACGTAACGACCCTAATTGCGGCGGTGGTGCTGTTCCAGTTTGGAACCGGACCCATCAAGGGATTCGCCGTAACCCTTAGCATAGGTATAGTGGCCAGCATGTTCACCGCCATAATAGTGTGCAAGACCGTGTACGACTTCATTCTACAACACAAGAGTTTGAAGACCCTCAGCATCTAAGGAGGATTAACCGTGGAGATAGTTAAACCCGGAATAATGATAGACTTCATGGGCAAGAGGAAGATCGCCTTCGGCATCTCCCTTGCCTTGATACTCATAGGTGTGGGGGCCATGATATTCAACAAGGTCACCACCGGAAAGCTGTTCAACTACGGGGTGGACTTCGCAGGGGGAACCCTGATCCAGCTGAGGTTCGAGAAGACCGCCGACCTGGACAAGCTACGCTCTCTCTTGAAGAAGGCCGGGCTTAAAGACGTGCTCATCCAGGACTTCGGCAGCCCCAAAGAGGTGCTAATTCGCACCCAGATGTCTTCCGGTTCCCTGAGTGGTCTCCAGGAGAAGGTAGCAGAGACCATTAAGCAGGGATATCCCGACAACAGGTTCGAGGTGAGGCGCGTAGAGGTGGTTGGACCAAAGGTTGGACGGGAGCTTAAAGAGAAAGGGCTTCTTGCCATCATCTACGCCTTGCTGGGCATACTCATCTACATATCCTGGAGGTTCGAGTTCAAGTTCGCCGTAGGGGCAGTGTTGGCGCTGTTCCACGACGTCACCATAACCGCGGGCATATTTGCCCTGCTACACAAGCAGATGGACCTGCAGATACTGGCCGCCCTGCTCACCATAGTGGGATACTCATTGAACGACACCATCGTTGTGTACGACAGGATAAGGGAGAACCATCCCTCGGGGGTGATGACCTCCACGAAGATGATAGAGATAATCAACCGAAGCGTGAGCGAAACCCTCAGCAGAACGCTGCTCACCTCCCTAACCACCCTCGTGGCGGTACTGGCGCTGCTCTTCCTGGGAGGAGAGGTGATAAGGGGATTCGCCCTGGCACTCACCATCGGGATAGTGGTAGGAACCTACTCGTCGATATTCATCGCCAGTCCCGTGGTGGTGTACTGGTACAGGTGGGACCTTAACAAGCTGATACCGTTTGCAAAGAGGGGATAGAAGAGATGTACAGCCATAG
>CAZMTB010000097.1:0-2081 GCA_964569095.1 uncultured Aquificales bacterium | reverse complement strand
CGGAGTCTATCTCTATCCTACCGCCAAACCTGTCTATTATGCTCTTGGCAACAGAGAGTCCCAACCCTGTCTTGCCGTAACCCTTGGTGGAGAAGAAGGGATCAAATATTCTCGGTTTAACATGTTTAGGTATCCCCGTTCCCGTGTCTGAGATCTCCACTATGCTCTCGCCCGCAAGCCCCCGATCGGTTATCACGGTGACCACCTTAGCAACGGCGTTCTCCTTCTCCTCTATTGACTCTATTGCGTTTTGCAGAAAGGCCAGTATCGCCTGCAAGAGCAGCGACCTATTTCCCATTATGGCAACCTTCCCGCTCGTTAAAGTAGTATTTACCACGATTCCCCCCTTGCTGGCCAGAGGGGTAACAACATTTAGTGCCTCGTTGATAACCTGGTTCAAGTCTACCAGCTCGGTGGCATCGTCCTTGGGTGCCTCGGTCAACAGCAAGGTGGCCTTAACGGTGTTGCCCACCCTCTGGGCAGCCTGGATTATGTTGTTGAGATACCGCTGATGGGTAGGATCGGTTATCTCATCCAAAAGTATCTCGGCAAACCCCGAGATGGCAGCCATTGGGTTGTTGATCTCGTGGGCAATGGCAGCCGCCATCTGGCCCAGGGAGGCCAGCTTGCTGGTGTAGAAGAGCTGGGCCTGGGTCTTTTTGAGCTCGGTGATGTCTTTCATGGTGTGAATGAAGAAGGGTCTGCCCTTGTCGTCCCTGGCCTTGTAAACCGACACCACAAACTCCCTGTTCACCGTGGAGAGGTACATCTCGCGTTCCACATGGTCCTCCCCCTTAACGCAGGCCTGCAAGGGGCAGCTGTCGGGAGGATTATCGCTCTCATAAAGCACCTGGTAGCATCTCTGCCCGATAAGATCACTCACCTCCCCGCCAAGCAGCTCGGCAAAGGCCTTGTTGGCCCTCGATATTCTCCTCTTTTCGTCCACCAGGATTATAGGGTTTCGTATGGCGTCAAAGGTCTCCTCCCACTCCCTCTTGGCCATCTCAACCTGGCTGAAGAGCATAAACCTCTGCAGTATCAACCCTATCTCTGAGGAGAGATGCATCATGCTGAGCTCCACCAGGTTTGCAAACTTCACTCCCTCCTCTACTTCGCACCTGAACACCCCTTGCGGGCGGCTCTTCTCCAGGTAGATGGGAAAACACCACGAGCCCTTTCCCTTGGGCTTCAGGAGACAGGTGGGAGAGATGTTATCCCCAAAGAGGATTATTCCATCGGTATAGGTCCTGCACCTCAAACAAGGAATGTTTTTCTCGTCGACCTCTATCCCCTCCGTGAACTTCACGATTTTTCCACCGTTAATCTCCAAGAAGAAGAGGGCATTGCAGTGAAAGTCGCTCTTTATAAGGCCAAGGGCACTCTCCAAGGCAACCTCCACCTTCGGGGCAGAGAACATCCGCTTCACCAACTCCAAGGCCGAGGCGTAGAGGCGCCTGCTCTCCAGCAGGCGCAGCCTCTCCCTCTCCTCCGAGGTACACTCGGAGAGGATGAACAGGTGAGATTGGCCACTCCTCCCCTTGTCCAGGGGATGCACCTCCAGCTGAAACACCCTCTCCTCTCCCTCAGGATCAACCCACCTAACCTTGGAACGATGCTCCTCCAAGGCACCCCGTCTCAGCTCCTCAAGTACCCCCTTGGGGATCAACCGGCAAAGGGGCTCCACCAGCCAAACGGGGGTACCAATGGCAGAGAAGTCTATCCGAAACTCCTCCCGGCAATAACGATTGGCGTACCACAGCTCTCCCCGGGAGTTTAGCGAAAAAACGGCTATGGGCAGGGCGGCAAGCAGCTTGGCGGTCAAGGCCCTGAATAGCGACAGCTTGAGTGACTGCTTTGGCCCCGTCAACGCATCTTTCAAGGTCTTGGAAAGTTCACCGAGCCGGTTAGAGGAGACCCACACGTCAACCTTCTCAAGGGCATCCTCACCGGGAAATGGAGGATCCCCCACTGCCACCGTGGGAATGTGCCCACCCAGGAAGCGTATCTTCTGGGCGATCTCAAGGGCATCCTCTGGTGATCCCGTTGCATCCAATACCACCGCCGAGAACTCCTCCTCGGCC
>CAZMTB010000096.1:0-2951 GCA_964569095.1 uncultured Aquificales bacterium | reverse complement strand
CTCCTTTGCCAGCTCCGCTATTCTCTCAGGGGCTGATTCTAATTCGTCCTCGGGGAGGATTCGACATATTGCCTCTACTCCTCTGCTGCGCAGTAATTTCGCAGCGCCCTTTGCCGTGATCACCGCTTGGGGATTGATGGTGAAATAGGGGATGCCCACCTTCTTTGCCTTGGGGAATACCTCCAGGAGAAGGTCTATTCTCTCTGCTATGGGAACCTCTGACCCCACCCCCGTGATACCTTTTTGGGCCGTGTACGAACTTATGACCCCTGTGAGATTGGGGAAGGCGCATCCTGCAAAGACCAGGGGGATGTGAGAGTTTGAGAGGCGTAGAGCCTCTTTTACAGCCAAGGTAGCCTTGGTTCCTACGGTGACTATTAAGGTGGGTTCTATCTCAACCCACCTTTTCGCTGCTCTCTTTGCCAGTTCGTAGTTGCCCTTTGCAGTGACATGGGTGATTTTCAGGTTTTTCCCCTCTTCGTAGCCTTTGCCTACGAGCCCGTCTATCAGTCCCTGGTAGGCGTTGTAGTAGGCCTTTGCCTCTCCCCATTGGAGCACGCAGATGTGGCAGCTCTCCTTTGTTACGCAACTTACCACCAGGGCCATCGTTAAGAGCGCCCCGAAGGCCACGAGGCATGTTTGTTTAAACACAGCCTAACCCCCTGCTTCGCGCTTTCACCACCACCTTTCTACTTAGAATAGCCTTCGCTGAGAAGAGTTGCAAGCGAGGGTTTCGGAGGGAGGCCGTCCAGGGGACGGCCCCAGCAAGAACTACCTTTGAGCCATCTCTTGGAGTCTTCTTATTCTCTCCTCGGTGGGGGGGTGAGTGGAGAAGAGCTGTAGGAGAGACCTGCCCTTGAAGGGATTTACGATGAAAAGATGGGCCGTTGCCATCTCTCCACCTTCCATGGGAAGCTGTGCTACCCCCACTTCCAACTTCCTCAGGGCGCTCGCGAGGTAGAGGGGATTGCCGGCAAACTCAGCACCGTCTTTATCTGCGTAGAACTCCCTGGCCCGCGAGATGGCCATCTGGATCAAGATGGCCGCGATTGGCGCCAGAATGAGCAGCAGTATGGCGCCCCATCCTCCGTCGTCGTCGTCTCCTCCCCCGAAAATAAGGGCAAACTGGCCGAATCTTGCCAGCATGGTGATCGCCCCTGCCACCGTTGCCGCCACGCTCTGGATCAGTATGTCGCGGTGTTTCACGTGGGCCAGCTCGTGCCCCAGCACCCCTTTCAGCTCCTCTGGACTGAGCAGCCTAAGTATCCCCTCCGTTACCGCCACGGCGGCGTGCTTGGGATCCCTTCCCGTTGCGAAGGCGTTGGGGGTCTGGGTAGGAATGATGTAGAGCTTGGGCATGGGCAGTCCAGCCCTCTCGGTGAGTTCCCTCATCATGGCGTAGAGCTGCGGGGCCTCCTCTTCGCTCACCGGCTTGGCCCTGTACATGGCCAGCACCATCTTATCGCTGAACCAGTAGGCACCAAAGTTCATCAAGCACGCAAAGGCAAAGGCAAATATCATACCTTGCCTTCCCCCAATGGCGTCCCCGATGAGCACGAAGAGTGCCGTTAGCACCCCCAGAAGCGCCACTGTTCTTATCTGGCTTCCCATTCTTCTATCCTCCCTCTGCAAGAGTTGTTCAAAAAAGTTAAGATGGGCTTCCTTGGCAGGTTGTCAAGACCGACGACGGGTGGTGGCGGGGCGCCGTCTTGGTTCCCTTTGGGATTCCATGCTTATGCGTCGGGCTATTCCCATGCCCTTCGCGTGGTGGTAGATTTGGCCAAAACGGCGTTACAGGAGGAGAGAATGGCACGGGTGCTGCTGGTGGACGACAGTGAGAGCATAAGGCTTCTCTACGAAAAGGAGCTGGAGGAAGAGGGTTACCAGGTGCTTCTTGCGGCCAGTGGCGAAGAGGCCTTGGAGCTGCTTGAGCGCGAAGAGGTGGACCTGGTGGTTCTCGATATCAAGATGAAGCAGATGAGTGGCCTAGAAGCCCTGCAGCACATCGTTAAGGAGAAGAAGAACCTTCCGGTTATCCTCTGTAGTGCCTACTCGTCGTACCAAGACGATTTCTCCTCCTGGTTGGCGGATTCCTATGTGATCAAGTCCTCCGATATGAGCGAGCTGAAGGGAGAGATAAGGAGGCTTTTGAAGAAGTACGGCAAGGAGTGAGCACCGTGAAGGCGGTGATCATGGCAGGGGGATTCGGTACCCGTATTCGTCCCCTCACCGCGACCCTACCCAAGCCCATGCTTCCTTTGGTGAACCGCCCACTCATGGAGCACATCATCTATCTCCTCAAAAACCACGGTTTCACCCAGGCGGTTTCCCTGCTCCACTTCAGTCCCCAGAGTATCCGGGAGCACTTTGGCGACGGCTCGCTCTTCGGGGTTGAGATGGAGTACGTGGTGCCCGAGGTTGACCTGGGCACCGCTGGTGCCGTGAAGGCCGCGGCGAATAGCATTGACGACGCATTTCTGGTGATATCGGGAGACCTGGTTACCGATGCATCTCTAAGGGACCTGGTGGAGTTTCACAGGGCCAGAGGGGCTGCAGTCACCATCGGGCTCGTCTCTGTGCCAAACCCCTTGCAGTTCGGGGTGGTGGTTACGGACCAGGAGGGTAGGATAGAGAGGTTCTTGGAGAAGCCGGGGTGGTCAGAGGTCTTCAGCGACAGGGTGAACGCCGGCATCTACGTTATTGAACCCCGGGTGCTCCAGGAGATTCCCGAAGACACCCCCTTTGACTTCAGCAAAGACCTCTTTCCCCGGTTATTGCATAGGGGAGAGCCCCTTTACGGGTACACCCTCTCTGGTCACTGGAGAGACGTTGGAGATCCCCACTCCTACCTTGCCGCCCACAGGGACTTCTGGATGGAGAGAATAGCCCTGGAACCCAGGGGTGAACTGGTTCTTGATACCCCCCGGGCGAAGGTTTGGGTGGACGGCGAC
>CAZMTB010000095.1:0-4377 GCA_964569095.1 uncultured Aquificales bacterium | reverse complement strand
CGGGCAAGACCACCCTCATCAACCGTTTAACCCGTAGCGACCTGAAGGCGGAGAACAGGTTGTTCGCAACCCTCGACACCACGAGCAGGCAGAGGGTTCTCCCCACGGGAACCAGGTGCATATTTACAGACACGGTAGGGTTTATTCGCCACATGCCCAAGGATCTCAAAGTGGCCTTCAGGGCTACCTTGGAAGAGTTGGAAGATGCCTCTCTGTTGTTGCACGTGGTGGATGCCACCAGCGACAGGTGGGATCAGGAGATGGAGGTTGTAGAATCCATTTTGGAGGAGCTCAATCTCGATTCTGTGGAGAGGGTTCTGGTGTTTAACAAGGTGGATCTCCTCTTGCCCAAAGACCGGGATCTCTTGCCTTCCCACGGGGTGAAGGTATCGGCCCTCACAGGTGAGGGCATAGAACTCCTCCTTCGGGAGATAGAGGGAAGGTTAAATATGGAAGAGAAGAGGCGAGAGGGAACTTAGGTGAAGTTACTGGTCATTGACGGGTACAATCTTTTGAGGGCCATTCCCCACTTGGCGGAACTCGAGAGGGGTGATCCTGAGGGTGCCAGGGATGCCCTTATGGATGAGTTGAACGCATACAAGAGGGTGAAGGGACACAGGATTGTGGTGGTGTTCGATGCTGCTGGTACCCCCTTTTCGGAGCAGTCCTCGTACCACGGTGGGGTTAAGGTGGTCTTCACCAAACAGGGGGAACTTGCAGATTCGAGAATCGAGGCGATGACCAGGGAGTTGAGAGAGAAGGCGGTGGTTATCACCTCTGACAGGTCGCTTCGAAAGGCGGTGGAACGCCATGGTGCCGTCTCTTTCTCTTCGCACGACTTTCAGGAGAGGCTGTGGTTGGCCCAGTACCAGAAGTTGAAAGGGGTGGAGGAGGAAGAGGGCGTACGTTCCATCCCCAAGCGGGGCAATCCCCGTCGTGCTTCAAAGGAGGATAGGAAGAGGGAGCGCATCTGGAGGTTGTTGTAATGGCTTTAGGATGATTTTTGAGGGGTAGGAGGGTTCCTACCTTAACAACCTTACGGATTGAGAGGCGTTCTACAAGACGAGAAGGGCAATTTTGAGGAGCGGCCGTCGTTGAGGTATCGTTCTTCGCCCTTTCTATTTTTTGCCTTTTCAGGTATTACTCTTCACCGCGTTTCTGCTTGCATCCCTGGATTGATACGGAGGAATGATTCAATGAACGTTCAGGAACAGATGGATATTCTCCTCAAGGGAGTGGAGGACATAATATCTCCTGAGGAATTGGAGAAGAGGCTGAAAAGGAGTTTAGAAGAGAATCGCCCTTTGAGGGTGAAGGCTGGCTTTGATCCTACGGCTCCAGATCTACACCTGGGACACACCGTTCTTCTTCAGAAGATGAGACAGTTCCAGGACCTTGGTCATCAGGTTCTATTTCTCATCGGTGACTTTACCGGAATGATTGGCGATCCCACGGGGCGTTCTGAAACCCGGAAGGCACTCACTCCCCAAGAGGTGGCGGAGAATGCCAGAACCTACCAGGAGCAGGTCTTCAAGGTTCTCGATCCAGAGAAGACGCAGGTGGTCTTCAACAGTACGTGGATGAATAGGTTTACCCCTGCTGACATGATCAAGCTGGCGGCAAGCTACACCGTGGCCAGGATGCTGGAGAGGGACGACTTCAAGACCAGGCACAAGGAGGGCATTCCCATCTACATCCACGAGTTCTTCTATCCCCTGATTCAGGGTTACGACTCCGTTGCCCTGGAGGCCGATGTTGAGCTGGGAGGTACCGATCAGAGGTTCAACCTCTTGGTGGCCAGGGAGATTCAGAGGGAGTACGGGCAGGAACCCGAGGTGGTGATGATGATGCCCATACTGGAGGGATTGGACGGGGTTCAGAAGATGTCAAAATCCTTGGGCAATTACGTAGGTGTCACTGAAGATCCCCATCAAATGTACGGCAAGCTGATGTCCATCTCTGACGAGCTCATGTGGCGTTACTACGAGCTGCTCAGTGATTTAACCCCATCGGAGATACAGTCCCTGAAGAACAAGGTGGAGTGGGAGCTTTACCATCCTAAGCAGGCGAAGATGGACTTGGCCCGTGAGATCGTGGCGAGATTCCACGGCGAGGATGCTGCCAGGGAGGCCGAGGCCCAGTTTGAAAAGGTCTTCAAGGCTAAGCAGTTGCCAGACGATATGCCCGAGTTCGTTGTGGCCACTGCCGAGGACCCCATATGGTTGGTCAGGATATTAACGGCGGTTAGGTACGCCAAGAGTTCCTCGGAGGGAATCCGCCTGATCCAGCAAGGTGCGGTGAGGTGGGATGGAGAGAGGATCACCGACAAAGACACCAAGATCCCCTGCGACGAGAAGGAGCATGTTCTTCAGGTGGGAAAGAAGAGGTTTGCCAAGGTGAAGCTTGATCTGAGAACCGATGGCTGAGCCTAAGGTTCCTCCTCCTGGTGCCCTTGTTTCCGCGGTGATGGTGGGTGCCGATGCCCCCTGGGAGGAGGTTCTTGATGCCCTCTCTCAGGAGTGGGGGAAGGTGGCAATGGAGGGACCTGGGTACCCCTTTATTCACTCGTCTTACTACCAGGAGGAGATGGGAGTGGAGTTGGAGAAGCGATTCTACCTGTGGTCCAAGCCTCTTCCCCAAGACGGATTGCCAAAGGCAAAGCTATTCAGCAACTCCGTGGAGAGGCGATTTTCGCGGCCAGACGGAACCAGGAGGGTGAATGTGGATCCTGGTCTCCTAACCCTTCACAGCCTAGTGTTGGCCACTGCAAAGGGGTACTCCCATAGAGTCTACCTTGGAGAGGGCATATTTGCAGAGGTCACGTTGCTTTTCAGGGATGGGGAGTTTAGACCCCTACCTTGGACCTATCCAGACTATGCCCAGGAGGAGGTGAGAAGGTTCATGATGAGGGCAAGAGGCTGGTTAAAGAGGAGGCTGTATGAGCACGACTGGAGATAGCGAGACCCTCTGCTGCGGGATAAATGTGGTTAAAGAGGCCTTGCTGGCCAACAGGCCCATGGAGTCTATCTATTTAGTGGAGGGAAGGGTCCACCCTCGACTCCAGGAGATACTCGCTTTGGCAAGGGAGAGGGGAATCACCGTTCACAGGGTTCCCAGGCGCGCCTTGGATCGCATGGCGGAGCAGCATCAGGGAGTGGTGGCAAGGTTGCTTCCAATGCCGTTGGTCTCTGCAGACGAGATGCTCTCCCTGGCAGGGGAGAGGGGGGAGAAGCCTTTCCTCTTGGCGGTAGAGGGGATACAGGATCCCAGAAACCTTGGTGCCCTCATTCGCACCGCTGCCATTGCAGGGGTTCACGGGTTGTTGTTGCCCAGCCGTAGGGCTGCCCCTCTCTCCTCTGCTGCGATAAAGTCATCTGCGGGAGGAGTCTTCTCTCTGCCCATAGGAAGGGTGTCAAACCTGAACAACGAGCTGAGGTCTTTGAAGGAGAAGGGGATCTGGGTGGTTGGTACTGCCAAGGACGGGGAGACCCCCCTCTTTTCCAGCGATCTCACCATGCCTCTGGTACTGGTGGTTGGTAGCGAGGAGAAGGGCATCTCGCCTTCCCTTCGCAGGTTGTGCGACCTGGTGGTCTCCATTCCTCAGCGTGGCAGCCTAAACTCCCTCAACCTCTCCGTGGCAGGTGGAATAGTGATCTACGAGGTTGCCAGGCAGAGGGGATGGTGGGAATGAGGGTCCCCGCAACCGCGAGGACCCTCTTGGTAGTGTAGCCTTAGATGAGGTTCATCTTCTTCTTCACCAACTCCTTCTCGGCGTCGTAGTTTGCGATGCGCGAGATCATTATCTTCTGGGCCTGGGGCGGGCCTGCTCCGTGCCAGGTGCCTACTCCGTGCAGTCCCGCGGTCCAGTTCTGTAGCAGCTTGGTCACCTTCATTATTCGTTCTGCTCCGGCCTCTGAGCCGAACCCGTAGCACTCTTCTACAAACTCTTTCACCTCTGGGTTCTTTAGCTCCCTCACCGACGGCATGGTTACTACCAACCCTCCTCCAATATCCCCTGCCAGTTCCAAAGCCTTCCAGAAGGCGCTGCAGACGTTCAATTTGCTAACGTTGCCCATCATCTCGTCGGGCATGTAGACCCCGGAGCCAGGGGGCTCTTCGGCGCCGAGGTTGGCAGAGGCGAGGCCGCACGCCCGTGCAGTCTCTCTGAGGATCACCAGTTGGGTCATCTCGTCGTTGATGTGGGGGGCCTTCATCATCCCCTTGTACTCCTGCAAGAGTCTGCACGCGCCGATGATATTCGACATGAAACCCACCTTGCAGGTTCCTCCGCAGGTCATCCTGTGGGTACGGGCGAAGCGTGCCACGAACTTGCCAGAGTACTCTACCTCGCCGCAGTGGAAGACCCTCTCCCAGGGA
>CAZMTB010000094.1:0-9621 GCA_964569095.1 uncultured Aquificales bacterium | reverse complement strand
TGAGGGTGAGGGCCAAGGCCTACGACGTGGTTCTAAATGGCCAGGAGATCGGCGGTGGCAGTGTTCGTATCCACAACCAGGACCTTCAGTCTAAGATATTCTCCTTGCTCAAGCTAACCGAGGAGGAGGCAAGGGTGAAGTTTGGTTTTCTGCTCGATGCCCTCTCTTACGGTGCCCCTCCACACGGAGGCTTGGCTTTGGGGTTTGACAGGATGGTGGCCATACTCACCAAGTCAGAGTCCATCAGAGACGTTATTCCCTTCCCCAAGACCCAGAAGGCCGTTTGCCTCATGACCAATGCCCCTACGCCGGTGGACGAGAAGCAGCTAAGGGAGCTCTACCTGAAGGTCACCCTTCCCAAAAAGAAAGCTTGACACGAAGGTGGCATTCCCTTAGAAAAGCAGGTGGAGAGAGAAAAGTGTAAGGAGGGCCGGGAGCTATGGTTAAGAGGTTCGGGGTTGTTCTGGTTTTATTCTGCGTCCTGTTCTTGGTGAGCGGCTGCTGCACTCCTCCCAGGGAGGAGATCTCTCAGGCCAAGGCCATCCTGCTTGAGGCCCAGAAGATGGGGGCTAAGGAGCTTGCCAAGGAGAAGTTCCAGAGCGCTCAGGATCTTCTGGCCCAAGCCGAGGCCGAGGCAAAGAAGGAGTGTCGCAAGTCTTGGAAGACGGTCATGCTGGCCAAGGTGAAGGCCGAGGAGGCAAAGAAGGAGGCAGCTGCCAAGCAGGCAGCCTACAAGGCAGATGCCGAGAAGTACATGGCCAAGGCCAGAAAGCTCATCCAGGAGGGCAAGGAGAGCGGTGATGCCAAGTATGCCGTTGACCTCTTCGAGGTGGCGGAGAACACCCTGAAGGCCGCAGAGCAGGCGTACGCCGACGGAAACTACAGGGATGCCCTGGGGTACGGCAAAGAGGCTTACAAATTGGCCAAGAGGGCAGTGGTGATCGCCTCTCACCTCAGGATGGAGGCAGAGAAGGAGAAGGGCGAGGTGGCCCTTGAGCGTGTACACCTGGTTAAGAAGGGGGAGTGCCTGTGGAAGATCTCTGGCTACAAGCAGGTGTACCACAATCCCTTCATGTGGCCCCTAATCTACAAGGCCAACCAGGACAAGATAAAAGACCCTGACCTCATCTATCCGAAGCAGCTCTTCACCATTCCCCGTGACTACACGGAGGGGGAGAGGGCTGCAGCCATTCATCAGGCCAAGACCCGGGGGCCGTGGTCTTTGACGGATGGCAAATGAGCAGATGAGAACCACATAGGTGCATGATCGTGGGAAGGGGAGGTAGGAGATAGCCTCCCCTTCTCTTTATCGGTTTGTGTACTCTTTCAGATTGACGAGGAGGATTGTTGTGATGAGAAAACTACTGGGTGTTCTGGGAGTGGTGGCGTTTCTCTTCATGGTGGCCGGTTGTGCGACGCCCCCTGAAGAGCAGCAAGCTCAGCAGGCACAGGCTCAAAAGGAGCCGCCTCCTAAGTTCAAGGAGATGAAGAAACACGAGCTTGCAGTAGAGGTCTCCAAGACCGGAGAGAAAAGGGTGGTCTTGGAGGAGAAGACCGTCAGGGCAGAGGAGCCGGCTGTAGAGAGGTCTCCCAATGTGAGGGCCGTCTCCAGGGTTACGAACCTGGAGGGCCGTGAGATAAGGGACCTTGCCATCTCTCCAGACGGTAGGTTTCTCACCTTTGCCATGCTGAATCCCCAGAAGGTGTGGAACATCTACAGCGTCTCTTCCAGGGGCATGGGAGGGATAATAAGGAACACTGACAGCAACTACCATACCATCAATCCCTCTTTTGGTACGGACACCGCGGGTAATGTTTACATTTACTATGCGTCCAACCGTATGGACGATCCGAGGTTTCACATCTGGCGGGTGAATTCTGGGAGACCCTTTGGGGTTACCAGAATAACCTGGGGGCGCAGCTCCGAGTCTTATCCTTGTGCCTCTCCGGTTCCCGGCGGGCCCATACTCTACTCTTCGAGGTTGGAAGGGGCCAGAGATAGCCAAGTGTGGATGGTGAATGCCGACGGAACCTTGCCTACCCAGTTGAGAGATGGGGAGCAGGCCTCTTTCTCTCCAGACGGGGAGTGGATAGTCTTCGTCAGGAGAGACCAGACTACCCACATTGCAAACCTTTGGATAATGAAGAGGGACGGTTCCAACCTTTCTCAGATCACCTTTCACTCGAAGGACTGGGAGGAGAGGGCCAAGGCTAAGAGCAGCAAGGCCGCTAAGGATGCAGGGTCGAGTGGAAAGGCAGAGGCGGGAGTTCACTCGTCTTCCAGGCAGTCCGACTACAAGCTGGTGGGAGATGTGCACCCCCGTTGGTCCCCCGACGGAACGAGGATAGTCTTTGCCTCTGACAGGGGTAGGGACTACTACGGCAGGCATAACATGGATATCTGGATGATAAACTGTGACGGTTCAAACCTAACCCAGCTCACCACCAACGGCTCTGAGGACGACTACCCGGTGTGGGATCCCTCTGGGGAGTATGTTTACTTCGTGAGCAACAGGGGGTTTGAGTGGAACATCTGGCGGCTCGACGTAGGGAATTTTGGAGGCATGGAGCAACCTAAGGTCCTGCAGGGGAGAGGTAAGTAGGGGTAACTAAACCAAATAGAAGAGCAACAGAAAGGGGCTCTCTGCGAGCCCCTTTCTGTTTACCAACTCCTGAATCTCCTGCCTCGCCCCCTTCCCCTCCCCGAGGGGTGTAGCATTCTCCTGGGTACCCTCAGAATGGCACCTGTGGGGCATACGCCTTGGCACTCTCCGCAGCAGGCGCAAAGCTCGGGGTAGATGTGTGCCACCTGTTTAACCGTTACCTCTTTACCCTTAAGGCTCACTCTGTGTTCCCACGCCACCATCCTGATGGCGCCCTGGGGACAGGCCTTTGCGCACTTGGCGCAGCCTATGCACCTCTTTCTATCTACCAGGAACAACTCAAACCATCTTGTTGAGGGGGTACTCTATGATCCCCTCTGCCCCCGCCTCTTGAAGTAGGGGTATCAAGAACCTCACCTCCCTCTTGGTGCTGACCGTCTCCACGGAGTACCAGTCTGAGTGGTAGAGGGATGACACGGTTGGTGAGGTGACGCTGGGCAGTATCTCGATGATCTTCTCCAGTTTGCCCTTGGGCACGTTCATCTTGAGCCCCACCATGTCGCGGGCCTTCAAGGCGGCGGTGAGCATCAGGTACATCCTGCGGGCCTTGGCCTGTTTCCAGGGATCGGCCCAGGCCTCTTTGTTCACTATGAACTGGGTATTGGTGACCATTAGTTCTTCAACTATCCTAAGCCCGTTGGCCCGAATGGTGCTACCGGTCTCTGTGACCTCCACTATGGCGTCTGCGAGACCCTCTATTATCTTGGCCTCGGTGGCTCCCCACGAGAACTCCACCTCTACGGGTATTCCCCTCTCCTGGAAGTACCTCTTTGTGAATCCAACCAGCTCTGTGTATATCTTTTTGCCTGCGCAATCCTCTGGGCACTGGATGGGTGAGTCTTCCGCCACCACCAACACCCACCGGGCGGGTTTCCTTGTGGCCTTGGAGTAGACCAGATCTCCCACAACCACCACGTCTGACTCGTTCTCCAGGATCCAGTCCTTACCGGTCAGTCCTGCATCAAGGGTGCCCATCTCCACGAATCGGGACATCTCCTGCGCCCTCACCAGGGAGCACCTGAGCTCGTCGTCATCAACCGTGGGAAAGTAGCTTCTGCTGCTCACCGAGATGTTCCAGCCCGCCTGCTTGAACAGCTCTATTGTGGATGCCTCTAAGCTTCCCTTGGGTATGCCGAACTTCAGAACCTTGCCGTTCTTCATCTCTTGTACACCTCTTTGGGATCGAAGACCCGTTCTCCAACCACCTCCAGTCCCTGGTCGGTCACCTTGCGGAAGAAGCAGCTCCTGTAGCCCTCATGGCAGGCGGCTCCCCCTATCTGCTCAACCTTGAGCAGTATTGTGTCGTTATCGCAGTCAACGAAGATCTCTTTCACCACCTGCACGTTTCCCGACTCTTCGCCCTTTCTCCAAAGTCTCTTCCTGGACCTGCTCCAGTAGCAGGCCTTTCCGGTCTTGAGGGTCTCTTCCCAAGCCTCTTGGTTCATGTAGGCGAGCATCAGCACCTCCCCCGTCTCTGCCTCTTGGGCGATGACGGGGACGATGCCGTCTCCCTTCTCGAAGTCTACCAGTCTCTCTCTCACTACGGCTCTCCTTCTGCGAAATCTATCCTCTCGGTCACGGGGGCTATCTACTCCCACTCTCCCGGTTGCTCAAGCCTCCCCGATCTTCACAAGGCTGCCCACGCAGTTCACGGCAAACCTATCTCCCAGTCTCTCTGCCAATGCCTTAGTGGCCCTGAAGCTGGTGCAGTGGCATGGTATCACAAGGTGGGACACCATCTCGTCCAGCGCATCTATGGTCTTTTCCATGGTCTCGGCGTCCACCGTTCCCAGGTGGAATCCTCCAATAACCGTGTGTATGGGGGTGGCGGCAAGGTCCACGGCGTGCTTCAGCATGTTGATTATTCCGGGGTGCGAGCAGCCCGCTATCACCACGAGACCCTTTCCCTTCACCTTCATAATCAGCGCCTGCTCGTCGAGGAAGTGGTCCGTCTCTTCCCTGCCGTCCCTCTCCACCCGGGCAGCTGGCCAGGGCTTCTCAAACTCCGTTGTGCGGAGCACCTCTCCCGAGAGGAGGAAGTAGTCGTTGATCACCCTGGGGGTCACCTCCAGGTCAAAGTGGGCCCCTTTCTGCTCCGCCTCGTTCCTGTTGAAGGTCCAAGGTCCTGCCTTTCCCCTGGGGGTGACCACGGACCTGGTGAGGAATACGTCTGGATGGGTGTATACCACCAGTGGGTTGCTTCGCCTCTCCAGAAGGCCGGTGAGTCCGCCAAAATGGTCCACGTGCCCGTGGGTTAGAAACAGAGCCTCTACCCCGTCGGGGTCTATCCCCAGGGCCTCCATGTTGTGGAGCAACACCGCTGGAGAGTGGCTGGTGTCAACCAAGAGGTTGTGTACGGGTCCGTCCTTCACGCCCGCCTCTACGAAGAGGGCGAAGCCGTGGGCGGCAAGTAGGGGTTTTTTCGTCTGGCCAGGTGTCACTCTCTGAACAGTCTCCGTTGACGGCTCAAATACATCAAAAAAGTTGTCTACCAGCAGCCTCACCCGCACCCAGTCTGCTTCCCTCAGGATCATGCTACACCTCCTTCATCGTCCTCAAAAAGGTTCAAGCGAAACTCCTCTTCCAGGGAGTTGCACTCTTCGTTCCCGCTGGCCTTCTCTATTCCCTTGACCCCAAGAGCCTCTACGAGGGCTTCCTTCACTATCTCTTTCAGCTCCTCTACGCTGAGGTTTGCAACCCTTTTGGAATCATCCATGCTGCATCTTCCACTCTGCGGCCAGCTGGGGATGGAACATGGCACCCACGCAGGTGAGCACAATCTCTGCCCCTGCCTTCAGGTACTCGTCGAAGTGCACCGCCTGGGTTACCCCTCCACATCCTAATAGAGAACAGGGCATGCCATGGGCCTTTGCGATCTCCCTCGCCTCTCTCACGAAGCTGAGTCCCAAGGGGCGGATGGCCCACCCGCACACGCCGCTTAGTTCTCTTTCTGGCCCGAGGGCGGGAGTGCCGTCTGGCCGTTGAACCTGCGACTGGTAGGAGTTTATTCCTACCACACCGTCTACCCAGGGTGAGACTGCCTTCATCAGTTCTAGGAGGGGGAGGCCTGTGAGGTATCCCACCTTCACCATCAAGAAGAGCTCGGGATGCATCTTGCGAACCCTTTGGGCGATTCTCTCGGCAAGAGGTGGATCGGAGTAGATACTGCCCTCTCCATCGGCGGTGTTTGGGCAAGAGAGGTTCATCTCTACCACCTTTACCCCCGTCTCCCTTGCCATCGACACCACCCGCTCGAAGTCTTTCACTAAGCCCTCCTCGGTTCCATCGTAGGTGCCTACGACGCTCACCACCAGTAATTGTCCCTCTCCCAGGGTGTTTAGCGAGCGTTCCACGTCCTCTTGCCACCACTCTGGGGATCGCGAGGGCATGCCGAAGGAGTTGGTTATCGTTACCCTGCGGCAGTCATCTGGTTCCCACGAATAAGGAGCCACGAGCCGTTTTGGCAGGTGGGAGGGTTCCAAGGGCCCGCTCTTCACAAAGAGGCAGTTTGGCATGGGGTGTGAGGGGTACTCCCTGCTCCTAACCGTCTTGTAGGTTAGAAGGTCGAACCCCATCTGGCCGTAGTATTCCACCCACCGAGAGTCGAGGAGCAGCCCCGCAGGTATTCCCAGAGGGGAGTTCAAGGTGAAGTCGAAGAGGGGTGTTGGTATCCGGGGCAGTACTTGGGGGTATTTACCGTCTCTCTTTGGACCCTTTTCTAAGTTTTCCTGGTAGGGTTCATCCATTCTGTAGGTGGCGAGTTCTTGGCAACCCATCTCTTCCCCTTTCTCTTTCCTGTAGCTAATCTCAGTATATCCCCTTGAGGTGTGGTGTGCAAAAAGGTTTGAGACGGCTTCTCTCTTTGGTGTTGCCCGCAACCTGCGTGGGATGCGGTGCGAAGGGCGGGGGACTCATTTGCCCCCGCTGTAGGGATAGTATCAGGCCCATGCTTTACCACTGTACCCGTTGTGCAGAGCCTCTTTCCGCGGGATTTCACCACATGTGCGGCAGGTGCATCACCAGGGAGCTGAGCATCGACTTTGCCTTGAGCTTCTATCCCTACGAGGGGGTTTTGAGGGATGTGGTACTGGCTTTGAAGTTGAGGGGAAGACCGGCGTTGTGGGGAGAGGTGAGGAGGCTTCTGGTAGAGGGACTCTCCCTGCGCAGGTCCCAGGGGGTGATTGAGCCCTTCCAGGAGGCAAACCTCGTGGTTCCCGTGCCCCTGCACTGGAGAAGGGTCTGGGAGAGGGGTTTCAACCAGTCGCACTGGATGGCCAAGGAGGTTGCCCGTTTTTTGAACATGCCCTTTGGACACGTGTTGAGGAGGAGAAGGCATGCCCCTCGCCAGGCGGGGTTTTCGCTTGAAGAGAGATCGGATAACGTGAGGGGTGCTTTTGAGGCAACCGGTGATCTCAAAGGTAAGAGAATAGTGCTCGTTGACGACGTTGCCACCTCTCTGGCCACGGCGGACGAGGCTGCAAAGGTGTTGAGGGGTGCCGGTGCGACCTGGATTGGGTTGATCACATTGGCCCGAACCTTGAGAAGGGAGGGTTGACAGGTGTGGCCGTTGCCTCTACAGGATACCTGCTTTTTCAGGGCAGGCCAGCGTAGCTCAGTTGGCAGAGCAGCTGATTCGTAATCAGCAGGTCGGCGGTTCAAATCCGCCCGCTGGCTCCAACCTTGGTTCACTATTGCTGTTGGTCTTTCAGGCTACTGCTCTCTTTCTACCATGATACTGCCATCATTGGGTATTGAAAGGATAGCCCGTAGGCATACCCTTAACCCAATACCGAAATACTACCCGGGAGGATGGATATGGCTGGGACGGTGAAGGATGTTTTAGGGAAAAAGGGTAAAGAGATATGGAGTGTCTCTCCAGAGGCCACCGTTTACGAGGCCTTGGAGGTCATGGCGGACAAGAACATAGGCGCGGTGCTGGTGATGGAGGGGGATAGACTGGTTGGTATCTTCTCCGAGAGGGACTACGCGAGAAAGGTTATTCTGCAGGGCAAGTCCTCGAAAGACTGCAAGGTTTCTGAACTGATGACCAAGGAGATTCTCTACGTCTCTCCCGATTATCCCCTGGAGGCCTGTCTGGCCTTGATGACTGAGGAGCACGTTAGACACCTTCCCGTGATGGAGGATGGCAAGCTACTGGGGATAATAAGCATAGGTGACGTAGTACACGAGATAATATCGAGCCAGAAATTCACCATTAGCGAACTTGAGAAGTACATCCTTTCAGGGGGATAGTGGGGAGAAGGGATGGCTACGGCCCTCTTCTTCTTGACCCCTAAAGTGGGAAAACGCCTGATTGGAAAGGGGATTTCCAGGCATCCCAGGGTGCTGGAGACCCTTGAGAGGGGTACCGTTGTTGTGGTTGCGGGAACCACCAATGCCTCCGTTGCCCGGGAGCTGTTGGGGGTGATAGGGGAGGATGTTGGGGACTTTCCCTTCCACCGCTTCTTCAGGGGAGTTACCCACCCTCCCGGCGGCCTTCCCGAGGCGGGAGATTTCCCGGGGGATGTGGTCATCTCCAAAGGGGTCTGGAGAAGGGGTGCCACCATCTTCGATGTGGCGGACGGACTTGGGGAGGGTGACCTCATCTTGAAGGGGGCCAATGCCCTCAATCTCTCCGCACGGGAGGCGGGAGTTCTTATTGGCCACGAGAGAGCGGGAACCATGGGGGTGATTGCCCAGGCGGTGGTGGGCAGAAGGGTTGGACTTCTGATTCCAGTTGGACTGGAGAAGAGGGTTTGCGAGGGCATTATGGCCTTGGCAAATCGCGTAAACAGGACTGGCACCAAGGGCTTGCGCCTCTTTCCCATGACGGGGGACGTGTTCACCGAGATTGAGGCAATAGAAGCTCTCGCCGGTGCCCAGGCAGAGCTGGTGGCAGCTGGCGGAGCCTTTGGTGCAGAGGGGGGCGTGTGGATTGGCGTGGAGGGCAGCAAGGACCAGTTGGAGCGATTGAGTTCCCTGGTGGAGGAGGTCTCGGCGGGCTGAGACTAACCAAGGATGGTGGAGTCCCGGTTTCTCAGCTTCGGTAGTCGGCGTTTATCGAGACGTACCCGTGGGTTAGGTCGCATGTCCACATCCAGAACTCCCCCTTCCCCTCTCCCACCTCAACGGTGATCTCAAACTCGTCCCGTGTCATCACCTGATGGGCAGGGGTCTCCCAGTCTCCGTCCACTCCCATGCCGTTTCTCACCACGGGCACCTCTCCCACGAAGATGGAAAACCCGTTCGGGTCAACAGGCACACCTGCCCTTCCCAGTGCCCCTGCTATTCTCCCCCAGTTGGGGTCTTCCCCGAAAAGGGCTGTCTTGAAAAGCAAGGAGTTTGAGATGGTGCGACATATCCTCTCGGCGTCCGAGTCGGTCTCTGTGCCCCTTACTCTCACCGTGACCAGCTTTGTTGCCCCTTCACCGTCTCTCACTATCGCCTTGGCCAGATGTTGGCAGCATTCCAGGAGACCCTCTAAGAACTCCTCTTCTCTCTCCTTCAACTTCACCTTGGAGTGACCCGTTGCGAATATTAGCACCGTGTCGTTGGTGCTCGTGTCGCCGTCCACGGTTATGCGGTTGAAAGATAGGCTGACGGCTCTACTCAAGGCTGCCTGGAGGTCTTCTGGGGGTGCCTCTATGTCGGTGGTGATGAAGGCGAGCATGGTGGCCATGTTTGGGTGAATCATGCCGGCCCCCTTTGCCGCGGCGCCTATGCAGAAACCCTCTCCCTGCCATGAACAGGTCTTTGTGCCGGTGTCTGTGGTGAGTATGGCCTTGGCGAACTCCGCGTCCCCCCGCCGTGAGAGGGCCTTTGAGGCTTCAAGAATGCCTCGTTTCACCGCCTCCATGGGCAAAAACTCGCCTATCACTCCCGTGGAACAGACCAGCACCTCCTCCTCGCCACAGCCCAGGGCCTCTGCGGTGATTCGGCACATGGCCTTTGCGTCTTC
>CAZMTB010000093.1:0-4134 GCA_964569095.1 uncultured Aquificales bacterium | reverse complement strand
GGGCAGCACGAAAGGCGATTAGCTGCGAAGGCGTAAAATAACCCCTATGATGTACGAAAATCGGGTGCCACTTCAGCGGCTCTAAGAGAGATTTTGGATCAACCTGTCTGGAGGTATGCCCAATTGTGCGGGCGGTGTCTCCACTTTTTCATCTCTTGCGAGGAGAACAAGGGAGAAAGCGTAGGGTAGCCCTGCCATCTCCTCTTCAAAGGGCACGCCGTCGTCCTTGACTTCCTCGGTGTCCACGTAGCGGCCGAGGGTGAGTACGCAGCCATGTTCGCGGATTTCTTCCAGGTCTTCCAGGTTTATAAATACCTGCCTCACCTGGCCCTTATCCTTTGCCGCCTGCCTTTTCCAAAGTGAAAACTTGGTAAGGCTCACGGTCAACGTAGCCTACGGGAACGGGGCTCTCAACGGGTAACCACGCTTTAACACCTATGCCCGGGGATGGCTCTTCTTGTAAACCTCTTCCAGGTGGTGGCTGGCAACGTGGGTGTAGATCTCGGTGGTTGAGAGGCTGGAGTGGCCCAGCATCTCTTGAAGCAACCTCAGGTCGAGGCCTCGCTCCAGCAGGTGGGTGGCAAAGGAGTGCCTAAGGGTGTGGGGCGAGATGGGCCTGGTTATGCCCACCTTGGCGGCGTACTCTTTCACTATCTGCCAGAACCGTTGACGGGTAAGCCCCCTGCCCCTGCGGTTAAGGAAGAGGTGAGGATCGTCGTTCTTCACCATCTCCCTCCTGTGAGGGAGGTAGGTCTTCAAAGCCGACCACGCAGCCATGCCCACTGGCACCACCCTCTCTTTGCTTCCCTTCCCCCAGAACCGGATGACCCCCTTGTTCATGTCGAGGTTCTCGGTCTTCAACCCAACCAGCTCAGAAACCCTGATGCCCGTGGCGTAGAGCATCTCGAGCATGGCCTTGTCACGGGCCCCAAGGGGGGTGGAGACGTCGGGGGCGTCGAGGAGGGCGTTCACCTCTTCGAGGCTCAACACCTGGGGTAGCCTCTGCCACTTCTTGGGACTGTCAACTGCCAAGGTGGGATCGTCCTCCGTTATCCCCTCCAGAACCATGAACCTGTAGAGCCCCCTGAGGGCAGAGAGTCGCCGTTGGATAGTGGCAGGGGAGAGACCAGACGAGGAGAGAAAGACCAGGTATCCCGAGATAACCGCAGGCGTGGCGGTGTCTATAGAGGCCCCCACCTCTTGCAAGAAACCCAGAAAGTCTTGAAGGTCCCTCTGGTAGGCCTCAACCGAGTTGGGAGACAATCCCTTCTCTACCACCAGGTGCTGAAGGTATTCCTCAAGTACCGACGGCATCAGGCCTCCTCAGGGGGTTGATCCTGGTTGAGGTAGACGGTTCGTATGGGGAAGGGAATCTCTATTCCCTCTTGGCGGTACCTGGCGTGCAGGGCCTTGATGAAGTCGTGGCGCAGGGCAAACTTGTCTCCAAACTCCTTGCTCTTCATGATCACGCTGAAGTTTATGCTGCTGTCCCCAAAGGTGTGGTAGCGAATGAAGGGAGGGAAGTTCTCAACGTCGAGCCCGTACTTCAACATGGTCTCCCTGGCCACCTCTATGGTCACCCTCTCTACGTGCTCCAGGTCGCTGTCGTAGGCCACCCCCACCTGCACCACCACCGAGAGCAATGGATCCGGCAGGGAGTAGTTGACGATTATGGCGTTTGAGAGCTTGGAGTTGGGAACCACCACCAGGTTGTTGCCCATCTGGCGAAGGGTGGTGTTGCGCCAGGTTATGTCTGCAACGTATCCCTCCTCTCCAGAGGCCAAGGAGACGTAGTCGCCCACGTTTATCTGCCCCGACACGAGCAGGTGAATGCCCGCAAAGAGGTTAGAAAGGGTGTCTTGCAAGGCCAGGGCCACCGCCAAGCCACTGACGCCCAACGCGGTTAGCATGGGGGTTATTGAGATCCCGATGCTCTGCAGGGCGATTAGAATACCGAGAATGAGAATAAGCCCCTTCGCGATGTTTATGAAGATAGACGAAGAGGGGAGCCTGAACCTGTTGGAGTAGAGCCTCATCAGCCCTGCCCCCACGCTTGCGGCTATCCAAGAGAAGGAGACTATGACCAGAAACTTCACTCCCTTGGTGAGAAGGGAGGAGAGCTGAGCAGGTAAAGGCAAGAGGGGAACGGCAAACATGCAGCCGGCAAGGAAGAACCAGGGAACGATCATGCCCCCGGCCATGTTGATTATCAGGTCGTCTCCCTCCCAGTTCGTCTTCTCCACGAGAAGCTCTATCCGCTTGAAGACGTAGCGCTTGAAGAGCAGCCCAAAGAGGTAAGACCCCGCTATTATTCCCAGGGGAATCCCGTAGGAGACGCCAACCTGCACCAGGTTATGGGGTAGGGCAGGCAGGTTCACCTTGATCCTCCAGCCCCTTCAGAGAGCCCCATGATACGGAAAAGGCAGATTATCACCTTCCCGGCGTTGGCAGCCGGTTGCAGCAATTGGGGAGTGGCTTGCACCACTCCCCCACAACTCACCATCAAAGGTTGTACACCCTCTCCCCTGGCAGCACGGTGATGCCGTTTGAAGAGAGGAGCTCTATGGCCTCATCCAGGTGCTCGAACTTGAAGATGAGCACGGCGTTGCCCCCGCTTCTCTCCACGAATGCGTACATGTACTCAACGTTCACACCGTTGTCAGATAGCAGGGCGAGAATGTTGGCCAACCCACCGGGCTTGTCGTCCACCTCAACGGCTATCACCTGGGTGATGCCCACGGTGAACCCTGCCTCTTTCAACACCTTCTTGGCCGCCTCCCTGTCGTTCAGAATGAGCCTGAGAATGCCGAAATCGGTGGTGTCGGCCAGGGAAAGTGCCCTTATGTTTATTCCGGCCTTGCCCAGAACCTTGGCCACCTCGGCCAGTCTCCCCGCCTTGTTTTCAAGAAAGACGGATATCTGCTCAACCTTGTAGCTGTCGTTTCCCATGATCTCTCCTCATCACTGGTTGTTGAATATCTTCCTCTTGTCTATCACCCTCTTTGCCTTGCCCTCGAACCTCTGCAGGCTCTTGGGCTCAACCATCTTCACCCTCACGGAGATGCCAAACATCTCCTTTATGTCCCTCTCGAGCTTCCTGGAGAGCTTCTGCAAGCCGCTAACCGTATCTCCCAGCTTGTGGAAGAGGTCTTCGCTAACCTCAACCTGAACCTCCATCACGTCCAGGTTGTCCTCGCGGTCCACTATTATCATGTAGTGGGGCTCGAGGCCCTCGGTCGAGATTATGGCCTCCTCTATCTGGGAGGGGAAGATGTTGACTCCCCTGATTATCAGCATGTCGTCGGTTCTGCCCCTAACCCTGTCCATGCGCACCATCGTACGGCCACACCTGCACGGCTCAGGTATGAGCCTGGTGATGTCCCTTGTGCGATACCGAAGCACAGGGAAAGCCTCCTTGGTGATGGTGGTTATCACAAGCTCCCCGTACTCTCCGTAGGGCAAAACCTCTCCCGTGTCCGGATCAATGATCTCGGGGATGAAGTGGTCTTCGAATATGTGAAGGCCGTGCTTCTCCTCCTCGCACTCGATGGAGACACCGGGGCCTATGATCTCGCTGAGACCGTAGATGTCTATGGCGTTCATGTTCCAGCGGCTCTCTATCTCCTTCCTCATCTCCTCCGACCACGGCTCGGCCCCCAAGACTCCCACCTTCAGCTTGGTTCCCTTGGGATTCATCCCCATCTCTTCCGCCACCTCTGCAAGGTGAAGGGCATAGGAAGGGGTGCAGGTGATGGCCGTGGACTGGAAGTCCCGCATGATCATAAGCTGCCTCTTGGTCTGTCCACCGGATATGGGAATCACAGTTGCCCCTATCTTCTCGGCCCCGTAGTGGACCCCCAACCCACCGGTGAAAAGGCCGTAGCCGTAGGCGTTCTGTATGATGTCGTCTTTGCCTATGCCCGCGGCCATCAGGGTTCTCGCCATCAGCTCCGCCCAGGTATCAACGTCCCGCCTGGTGTAACCCACCACGGTGGGCTTCCCCGTGGTACCAGAAGAGGCGTGTATTCTAACCACCTGGTGAAGGGGCACCGCGAACATCCCGAAGGGGTAGTTCTCCCTGAGGTCCTCCTTGGTGGTGAAGGGAAGCCTCTGCAGATCTTCCAGAGACTTGAT
>CAZMTB010000092.1:0-9297 GCA_964569095.1 uncultured Aquificales bacterium | reverse complement strand
CCTTGAACTTGGGGTTCGAGAGAACATCCGCTAACAGACCGTCCCCCGACATGAACTCCGGGTGCCAATCCATCTGCTGGGTAGCGGAGATGATGGCCAGGGCTTCCTGGGTCTGCACGGGTATGTAGAGGAGCTCGGGATCTTGCAGCCTAACCTCCTCCAGTATGCCCTTCAGGTTGGAAGAAGGGGTGAGGGAGACCTCCTCTGTCACCACCCCACCAACTGCCTTGAACTCCTTAACGAACTCCCGAGCCAAGGAGGTGGAGTAGGAGTTGTTGGCGTCTTCAAACACCGCAACCGAGTTCACCAAGAGTTCGTCCCTGACGAACAACGCCGCCACTTTTCCCTGGAACTCGTTGTCGAAACAGAGCTGGTTGACGAACCGGGTACCCTTGGCCAACCGGGGATGGGTGGCAAGTATGGCTATAACCGGAACCTTCTGGGCATCGGCGAGGGCGTTCACCACCAGAGCGCAGGGGGTGGACGAGAGCATGAGCACGGCGCTCACCCCGGCCCTCGCGAGTCTCAGGAATGCACGCTTGGCTCCCTCCGGCGTGTTAGCGTCGTCCTCAACCACCAGTTCTATTCTGTCGCCGTTATTCAGCAGCGGTTGATAGGCAAGGGCGGTTTTTATGCCGTCCAGCCCACTCAATCCCAAGGCCTTCTTGGTGCCGTTCATAGGCCCCATCACCCCCACCTTCACCACCCTTCCACTGGGGGCTATCTCTTCTCCTTTCTGGCCGCACGAGAGGAGAAGAGGCACCAAGAGAAGCAGGAGAAGTCCCAGCCTACGTGATGTAGAAGAGCTGGATCCTGATGTCCAGGTTGCTCCCAAAGTTGGCCTCCACCTTCTTCTTTAACAGGTTCAGGTCTCTCCTGGTGAGACTCTGCCTAACCATCACTTTGAGGAAGAGTATCTTCCGGTTTTTCAAGTAGATGATGGCTGCGTCCCTGATGATGAGGTACTTGTCGTTAACCACAAACCTCTGCTGTTTCCACCTCTTCTCCAACCTCTTGGTGACAATTATCTTCTTCGTGGCTACGAATAGGGGGACGGAGATTATCATTGCCAGGGCGAGGACTATTAGGATTCCCCTCTTGTTGGCTATGACCGCGGAGTATCCCAGTATCCTGAAGGTGAAGGTGGCGGCCAGGGAGATACCGATGAGGTTGGTGAAGAAGAGGAGAAAGGCCTGGCTGAAGAAGAAGAGGTCTCCCCTGCCCAGCCCAATGCCTGCAACCGCCAAGGGTGGTATGAGGGCCACTGCTATGGCCACACCTGCCAGGCTCTCGAGAATCTCCTTGTGGGCCTTGGCGTAGGCACTGGCTATACCGGCTATGAGGGCCACTGCGAGGTCGAGGAGACTGGGATTAAGCCTAACCTGCATTTCAGGGGTGACCGGTTTTCCCGGAAAGAGCATGGATATGGCCGCTCCAGAGAGGAGGGCAACCACCACCCCAACTGCTATCTTCGCCAGGGATCGTCCCAGCATCTCTGTGTCGTGCCTCAAGAGGCCCATGGCCATGGAGACTATTGGAGACATGAGGGGAGAAAGCAGCATGGCGCCTATGATCACCGCTACGCTGCTCTGGAAGAGTCCCACCGTGGCCAGCATGGTGCTGAGAACTATGAGCACCAGGTATATGGAGTTCAGCCTGGCGTCTTCTCTAAGGGAGGTGAAGAGGTCACGGTAACGCTCCTCAGGGGCAGAGGGAAAGAAGGGAACCTTATTCAACTTGCCGGCCCTGTAGAGGATCTTACCCTCTGGAAGATCGTTTATCTCGACCTTTTCCTGTACCGGCTTGGCATCTCCTCCCCTAAGCCCCTCTCCTACGTTGAACCTGAGGGCCCCTGGAATGGTAGAGCACTCCAGGGGAGTCTGGCTCTTCACGGTGCCGTCAATGACCACGGGAAGCTCCTCTTTGGTCTCTATGCGGATTCGGGGGCTCTTGATGTATCCTACTGTGGGAATCCTCTTGTGGTCGGTCATTCCCCTCAATACGCACGAGATGAACCGGATGTACTCTATTATGGAGAAGGGTGACGAGATGATGAGGGAGATCATGCCGTCGTTTATTGAGCTGTCGTGGGAGATCAGCCTTGAGGCCAGGGTGTTTTCGTGTCTCTGTACAATCATGCAGCCGCAGGCGGCGGTCTCTATTCTCCTCTCCCCATTCACCAAAAACCCAAAGTGCATCAGCTTGAACCTGAGAAGACCCTTTGCCGCCTCCAGGAGAAACCTGGGAAGGGAGATGTCCAGGGGAGAGTCGAGCACGGGCAGTGAACCTACAGTGGCCTTGAAGAGCATTATTTCGCCGTTGCAGGTGATGATGTCCATTAGGGGAGGGTTGGCCCTGAGGGCTATCTCCAAGGCTTGCTCCACCTTGGTGGGAAGGTCGTAGATTCTGGCCAGGGTCTTCTGGTTGGGTGACGGTACCATGCCAAGGCTGAAGCCGTGCTTCATGGCCAGGCTGAACACCGTCTTCACCACCTCGAGGTTGCCAGATACCACCACGTGGCTGGCATCTTCAAGAAGGTTGGCGTGTTTTTCTACTTCTTCAAAGGGTACTGGTTCTATCCTGACCCCCAGGGAGTTATTCAGCACAGAATCGAGGTACCTCTCGCTCTCCCTGGAGTAGACAAAGACCGCCTCTTTCACGTGCTCTGCCATTCCAAGCCCCTGCCGCCCATTTTCTCAAAAGACCCCCTCACATACCACGGGGAGAAGGGATTGTCACCGGGACTCAGTGGAGGGCCATTCCACAGCCCTTGAGCCTCTCACCGTCCAGGAGTAGCTCCACGGTGGTTTCGTACCGCTCTCCCCTGGGATCCTTGCACGGCCTTCCCTCCAGCACCACCGTCAGGCGGTCTCTTTCGTTAGACAGCCGGTAGATGGTGCGATTGCCCTCCACGAGTGGACTGGCGTAGTCGAACCTCAACCTCTTGGTCCCGTAGTCGGTAAGAAGGCTAACCTCGTCTCCGATTCGTATCTCCAGAACCCACCCGGGCTCATTTCCCACCGCCCTAAAGTCAACCCCCTCCAGCTTAGCCCTTTCCCACACCGCCTCCTCGGGGCGGTTGCGGCACTCAAGAGTCCTCTCTCCCCTTTCGAGGAGACAATGGGTGCCGTTGAAGCTGAACCTCACCCCCTCTCCCGAGAAGAGGCCTCTCTGGTGAGAATCCTCTTTCAGGGCCACCGTCTGTTGGGGCAGGAAGAGCCAGGCCTTGCCCGATTCAACGCTCACCACGAAGCGGTACCCGTCGTTGCACCGGCAGACCAGGACCCTATTACCCGCCTCCGCTGGCACACCCAGGGAGACGTAGAGAACTAGCAGCAGGAGAAGTGTAGAGACCCTATTCCTCGCCGGTTTCAGAAGAAGGCCTTCTCTATTGCAGACTCGCACTGGCATCTGCGCGAGGATTCCCTTCCCGTTGCCACCGCCCCTACCAAAGCCTTCACCCTCTCTTCGGCCTGCTGGGCAGCCTCTTTCACCTCGTCCACCGTGAGCAGCTGATCGGAGATTCCTGCCGCCAGGTTGGCCACGATGGTGACCGTGGCGTAGCAGATACCCCTCTCTCTGGCCAACGCCACCTCTGGGAAGAGGGTCATGCCCACCACGTCCATTCCCCAGCTCTTGAATAGGGCGATCTCTCCGGCGGTTTCGAGCCGTGGACCCTGGGTGCAAACGTAGGTGCCGCCGTCTAAAAGCTCCAACCCTATCCTGGCTCCCTGGGTGAGCACCTCTCTCCTGAACCTGAGACAGAAGGGGTTTGTGAGGTCTATGTGCGCAACGGGCTCTCCCCTGCAACCGTAGAAGCTGGACTCCCTCCCCCAGGTGAGATCAACCGCCTGGTGGGGCACCAGTAGGTCTCCTGCCCTCAACCCGTCCCGTATTCCCCCGACGGCATTGATGGCCAGAATCTCTTTCACCCCAAGTTGGTAGAACCCGTGAATGTTCGCCCTGTAGTTCACCTTGTGGGGGGGATGGGAGTGGCCCGTTCCGTGCCTGGCCAGGAAGACCACCTCTTCCCCATCCAGTTCCCCCCTGACGTAGGGACCTGAAGGGGAACCGTAGGGGGTTTCGAGGTTCACCTCTTCAAAGTCGTAAAGGGAGTATAGGCCGCTGCCTCCAATCACTCCCAGGGGCGATCTCCCCATATCTCACCTCCACCCTTCGAAGTGCAGCTCAATAGGCCGTTCGCTCAAGAGGATTTGGGCCGTTTTCGACCTGCTCCTCACCCCACGATCAGCATGCTCATGTCCAGCCAGACTGCGTGGTGTACCATGGCACCTGTGGAGATCACATCCACTCCTGTTGCCGCAACCTGGGCCACCGTTGACTCGGTTATGCCTCCCGATGCCTCAAGGATAGCCCTCCCCTTGGCCACCTTCACCGCCTCCCTCAACTGCTCCAGGGAGAAGTTGTCGAGCATCACCACCTCTGCCCCCGCTGCCAGGGCCTCCTCCAGCTCCGAAAGGCTCTTTGTCTCTACCTCTACCCTGCAGGTGAAGGGTACACTCCTTCTAACCGCAGAAACGGCGGCCTCGATGCCTCCTGCGGCTCTGAGATGGTTCTCTTTTAGCATGGCGCAGTCGTAGAGACCCAGACGGTGGTTTATGCCCCCTCCCACTCTCACCGCGTACTTCTCGAAGATCCTCAGCCCGGGGGTGGTCTTTCTGGTGTCTACCAAAAGGGCCTTCTTGCTACCCATCGCCTTCACCATGCGCCTGGTAGCAGTGGCCACCCCCGATAGTCTCTGCAGAAGGTTGAGGGCGGTACGCTCTCCGGAGAGCAGGGACTTGGCCTGGCCCCTTATCCGGATAACCTCCGCTCCCGAGGCAATAGCGTCTCCCTCGGAGAGGTGGTTCATCACCTCCAATCCCGGGTCGAGCAGGGCGAGGGTCTCGGCGAAGAAGGGTAATCCAGCGAGAATTCCCTCCTCCTTTGCCACCACTACGGCCTCACAGACTCTGGACTCTGGAATCAGGGAATCCGTGGCGAGATCGCCTGGGGATACGTCTTCCTCAAGAAAGAGGCGCAGCCTCTCTCTCACCACCAGCAGGGGTGGAAGGCCAAAGGGGCTATCCACTCGGTACATCACGAACCCTCTTCAAGGGTTCAGCAGGTGGCTTACACCTGCATCCTCATGATCTCCTGGTACGCCTCCACCAGCTTGTTGCGCACCTCCATCATGGTCCGCAGGGAGAGATCCGCTTTCTGGAGGGTCATCATGGCGTGCTGTATGTCCTTCTCTTTGCCAGATGCCAAGTCCTCCATGGTCTGTTGTGCCTCGAGCTGAAGCTTGTTCACCTCTTCTATGCTCTCCTTCAGCATCTCTTTGAAGGAAGAGCTCTTCTCGCCCTTGGAGACGGATCCCTTCTGCTGGGAAGAGGAACTCTCTTCTGGCCCCCTTATTATGTTTCCCTGCAACTGCTCCAGAGTGCTCATGGCGCCTCCCTAAAAGGTTACACCCTTCCAATGTCCAAGGTCTTCAAGGCCATGCTCTTTGCAGCGTTCATCACCGTAACGTTGGCCTCGTATGACCTGGATGCAGATAACAGGTTCACCATCTCTTTGACAACATCTATGTTTGGATAAGCCACGTATCCCTCTGCGTTGGCGTCTGGATGGTCTGGATCGTAGACCATTCGAGGCTCACCCTTGTCTTCCACCACGGTGGCCACGTAAACGCCCTGGGGATCCCTCACTTCCTCACCCGCCCGTATCAGCATATCGAAAAAGGACTTTGGTTGCCCCCCCTCTTCGTAGGGCAAGGCTGCAAACACCAGGTCCTTCCGCCTGTAAGGCCCGCCCTCAGGGGTGCGGGTGGTGTGGGCATTGGCGATGTTCGCGGCAATGATGTCCATGCGCATGCGCTGGGCCTTCATGCCCGTTGCACCGATTCCAAGAGAGGTGAAGAAGCTATCCATCGCTTACCTCCTACCCTCGCTTATGGCGTACTTGAGCATTGCCAGGGTGGAAGAGATCCCCTGGGCGTAGGTGTCGTGAAGTAGCTGGTTCTCTGCCAGCATTGCCATCTCCTTGTCTATGTCAACGGAGTTTCCGTCGTTTCTCAGTGGGGCCTCGTCCACCAGCACCCTCCCCTCCACCCCCTCGAGTCCGGATTCCCTCTGGGGGATATGCCTGGGGTTGGTGCGAACCAGCTTCACGTGGTACTCCTTAGACTCCCCAAGGGCCTCTTGGAGTTCCCTTTCGAAGTCCAGGTGTCTCGCCTTGTATCCAGGGGTATCCACGTTGGCGATGTTGGCGGCGATGTACTCGTGGGCCTTCTCCCTCAGGTGCATGGCCTTGGAGAGGGCCTCCAGTCCAGTGGCTTCGAACACACGGTTAAACACCCTTTATCTTACCTCCTGCCTGCTGGTTCTCCATTTTGGATAGTTAGCAACAAGCGTTCCAAGGCTGCTCGATTCCCATGAACGGGGTCGCCACCCTTCCCCCCACGAATCTGGTTAGGAACCTTTTTCCCCACAACGTGGTAAAGGCTTCCGCCTTGCAAAGATCACCGGCTCCGGGCTATAACACCAGCAGGATGAGAGACAGCCGCTATCTCGCCCGGATGGGGTGATGCCTGCGCTTCAGACCCGCTCAGAAGAGAGGAAGGCTAAGTTGGAGAAGAGGTTTCGTTTTGGTACAGACGGTTGGAGGGGTGTTATAGCCGACGACTTCACCTTTGAGAACCTCTCCCTCGTGGCCCAGGCAGCAGCAGAGGTCTTTCTGGAGAAGGGCAACGGCAGGGTCAGGGTCTCCGTGGGTTACGACACGAGGTTCTTGTCTGGGCGATTTGCAAGAACCGTGGCAGAGGTGATGGCTGCAAACGGGATCGAGGTTCGACTATCGAGCTCCCCCGTAACCACCCCCGCCCTCTCTTGGGATGTGGTGAGAAACCGTTCTGACTGGGGAATCATGATCACTGCAAGCCACAATCCTCCCCGCTTCAACGGCTTCAAGATAAAGACCAGAGACGGTGTCTCTGCCCCTGATGAACTGACTGCAGCGGTAGAAGAGAGGGCCAACTCTGCGCCTCTCTACGTGGCAAGGGAGAGGAAGACGGACTTAATTGAAGAGGTTGACGCAAAGACCCCATACCTGCAAAAACTGGCGACCCTAGTTGAGTGGGAGAGAGTAGATGAGGCGGTCTCGTTGGTGGTCTCCGATCCCCTCTATGGGGCCGTGCAGGAAGGCTTCGAGTGCCTCTTGAAGGATCACTCCAACCTGGGCGTTAGGAGCATACACCGCTGCATCGATCCCTCCTTTGGGGGGCTGGACCCGGAACCCATACCCCGGAACCTGAGCCAGTTAATGGAAGAGGTTTTGAAGTCTCCGCCCTCTCTGGGCATTGCCCAGGATGGAGACGGGGACAGGCTTGGAACCGTGGACGAGGAGGGGAGATGGGTATCTCCCCACCAGGTGCTCTCCCTTCTCCTTCTCTACCTCGCAAAGGAAAAGGGGATGAAGGGCCAGGTGGTGAAGAGCTTCTCCACAACGATGCTGGTGGAGCACCTGTGCCAGGAGATGGGGATGGAGTGCGTGGAGACGGGCATAGGTTTCAAGTACATAGCCCCCAGGATGCTGGAGAAGCCCACCCTCATCGGGGGAGAAGAGAGCGGAGGTGTGGCCTTTGGCTTTCACATGCCCGAGCGAGACGGTATCTTGGCGGGACTCGTGGTACTTGAGATGCTCGGCACTTGGGGCATAACGCTGAAGGAGGCCGTGAAACGCTTAGAGAGGAGCTATGGAAGGTACCTTTACAGGCGCGTGGACGTGCCAATGGCCGTTGAGAGGGGCAGGGAGGTGGTTAGAAGCCTTGAGAGCTCTCCGCCTAGCAGCGTTGGTGGTCTCAAGGTGATGGAGGTAAGAAAGAGGGACGGTATTAAACTGATACTTCAAGGTGGGGCGTGGTTGCTGGTGAGGGCATCGGGAACCGAGCCCCTCTTGAGGCTCTACGCGGAAGCCCCCAGGGAGAGGGAGCTGGAGAGGATACTGGATGACGGAGAGAAGGCCTGCAGGACTGCTCTATCCCGGTGAGACCTTAGACGAGCTGCGCCACTGGAACCTCTGGGTGATCCAGAGCAAGGACGGTTACCGTTTCGGGATAGACTCCCTTCTGCTTGCCGCCCTTGCCTCCCCTCCCCAAAGGGGTCTGGTGCTCGACATGGGCACAGGCTGCGGGGTGCTATCCCTTATCCTGGCAAGGCGGTTTCCCAAGGTGAGAATATGCGCCATCGAGATACAGCGTGCCCTCGCCAGAAGGGCCAGCAGAAACGCCCAGATGAATGGGCTGTCGGAGAACATAAGGGTGGTGGAGGGCTCCTTCACGGATCTCTCCCAACTCGTGGAGGGAGACAGCTTTGACTACGCAATAACAAATCCACCCTACTACCGTGCAGACTCGGGACGCACCAACCCCAACGCTGAGAAGGCCATCGCCAGACACGAGATACACGGAGACCTTGGCAACCTGATCGAGAATGCCTTCTACGCCTTGAAGTTCAAGGGAAGGCTGGGCATGATCTTCGACGCGCTGAGAACGGTGGATCTGCTGAGCGAGATGAGAGAGAGGGGCATAGAGCCCAAGGTGGTGAGGTTTATCCACTCCATGGTGGACCAGGATGCCAAGCTGGTCTTTGTGGAGGGGGTCAAAGGTGGAAAGAAGGGAGAGACGCGGGTTCTGCCTCCCCTGGTGGTCTACAAGAGGCCTCATCGTTACCACGAAGAGGTAACCGAACTGATAGGAGCCTACAGATGGAGAAGTTCAGCAGGTGGATTTTAAAAGAGGCCGACACCGCCAAGGTGGATAAACTGGCCAGGGGGTTGAACCTGTCGAGACCCGTGGCCTCCGTTCTGGTGAACAGGGGGATGGTCGACGAGGATGAGGTTAGAGAGTTCTTGCAGGTGGGCAGAGAGAGTTGGGGTTCTCCCCTGCTCTTCCCCCAGATGGATACGGCGGTCGAAAGAATAACCCTCGCACTGAAAGAGGGGGAAACGATAGGAATATGCGGCGACTACGACGTGGACGGAATCACCTCCACCGCCATCTTGACCCACTTCCTCTCTTCACACCACCCCAAGGGCGCCAAAGGGGTTATACCTCACATTCCCCATCGTCTCTCCGAGGGCTACGGTCTATCGAGGGAGATCGTGGAGCAGATGGACTCCCAAGGGGTTACCCTTCTAATAACCGTGGACTGCGGCATCTCCAGCGTAGAGGAGGTTGCCTTTGCCAAAGAGAGAGGCATAGACGTGATCGTTACCGACCACCACCAGCCCTCCCCC
>CAZMTB010000091.1:0-8439 GCA_964569095.1 uncultured Aquificales bacterium | reverse complement strand
AACCTATGTCCATCGAAGCCCCGGGCACTGCCACCAGAACGCTCTGGAACCGGGCAGTGGCACCCGATCCGTTCAGGTAGACAGAGGGGTACATCTTGATGGCCTTGCCGGGATGCATGCAGATGTAGTCAGAGATAAAGGTGCCCCCCTCTTCAACCACCACCGCGGTCTTGGGATAGGTCTCCACATCGTCCCCCCACGCGTGGATCATGGTGAAGTGCAGGGTGGCTCCCCTTTTAACGTAAAACTCCGAAACACCCACGTGGGTTCCCCTTTGGGATCCAGAGGTACATCCCGTTATTACGTGAAGCTCAGAGTCCTCCTCTGCCACCACGATGTTGTGAACCCGCTGAACGCTCCCCTCCTTGGCAATGTAGAGACAGGCCTGAACGGGGAATAGGGGCTTGGCCCCGGGCAGGGCACGAATAAAGTACCCGTTGGAGAACTCCTCCAGCTCCGCCTCCCTATCCAAGACCCCCCACAGGTAATCCCCGTAGCCACCTTCCATCGCCTTCTTAACGGGTAGCAACTCCACTCCCTCCTGCTTCACCCCACAGGAGACCACCCTGTCCTCCTCCTGGATGAAGGTGGCGCTTCTCTCCTTCTCCTCGGTGTCTATACCCACCATGAGAAGCCTATCCCTGTTGTCCATCACCGAAGACACTTCACACACTCCTGGTAACCGTACCTCTCGACGGTCTTCAGAATCTCGCGAGGATTACCGTGGCACACTATTCTCCCCTTCATCATCACGTATCCCCTGTCAGAAAAGAGGTAGTTCAAGATGTGGCCCGTATGGGTGATAACCAAGGCAGACCGCTTCCTCCTCTCCTTCTTCTCCTTTAGGGGAGTGGTACCATTGGGTTCTAGGCCCCTGCCCAAAAGGCTGTTTATTGCCTTTCCCAAGAGGGCAATGTTCTCAAGGTCAACGCCTGACTCGGGTTCGTCCAAGAGCACCATCCTTGGATCCTGGGCCAGGAGTTGCATCAACTCAGACCTCTTCACCTCTCCCCCCGATAGACCCGCGTTCACCTCTCGGTTCAAAAAGGGCCTGCAGTTCATCTCTTCTGCCAAGGCCTCTATCTTCTCGTTTGTCTCCTTCGTCACGGGTAAAACCTGGCCCTTGTTGAGGCAGATAGCGAGAAGATGCCTGGTCTTTATCCCTTTAACAACGGGGGGACGCTGAAAGGCTATTCCCAGCCCCATTCTCGCCCTCTCGTGGAGAGGAACACTGGTGATATCCTCCCCTTTAAAGATGATCCTGCCTCTGGTCACCTTGTAGCCAGAGAACCCCATGATGGCCATGAGAAGGGTGCTCTTGCCCGAACCGTTGGGACCCATCAGCACGTGAACATCCCCGTCAGGCACCTCCAAGGAGACGCCGTGGAGAATCTCCCTTCCTTCAACCTCAACGTGAAGATCTTCTACTCTGAGCATTCTTTCCTCCGAAAAGCCAACCGGCGCCTTTCAGTATAGTCCAGGGGCGGCAATGTCAATCTGAGGCGGATCAAAAAGCGTCAAAGCGAGCCAGTTGCATGGAGTGAGATCCCCTTCCCTTGGTGAGAGACCTCAAGGTGGTGGTGTACCCGAACATCATTCTCAGGGGCACGTAGGCCTTGACCACCTGAACCGCGCCCTTGTCGGTTATGCCCTCTATTCTCGCCTTTCTGCTACCCAGGTCACCTGTAACCTCGCCAAGGTTCTCAGAGGGCACTATCACCTCCACCTCCATTATGGGCTCAAGGAGAACGCTGTTGCCCCTCTCAAGGCCCTTTCTCAAGGCCAGGGAAGCGGCCATGGCCAAGGCCTGGTCTGTGGTCTTGCCAGGCTCGTAGAGGTACCCGGTAACAGAGACCTTCAGATCGGTAACGGGGTAACCCTCCACAACCCCATTGGTCAGGCCGTCCTCTATGGCCTTGAAGACCACCCCCAGTATGTGGGCATGGCGGGCCTCGTCTGTCCCCTCGGGAAGAGCCCCATCCCAGGTAACCTCCACCCCCGAGTCCCGTTCCAGAGGCTCAAGGCGCAGGGAGACTCCACCGTATAGGGTGAGCTGTTCCTCCTCGTCTCCCAAAACCCTGTCAACGAGCTCCTCTACCTCCACGGTCTGGGTGATGGTCTCTTTACGCACCACCTGGGGCTGTCCCACGCTGAACTCCAGGTTCACCTCTCGGTTGAGCCTCTCGAACAACACCTCCAGGTGTAACTCTCCCATACCAGAGACTATGATCTGACCCGTCTCTTCGTCCCTTTCGAAGCTGAAGGTGGGATCCTCCTCTGCAAGCATGCCAAAGGCCGCCTCCAACCGGTCTCCCTCCGACTGGTTCCTGGGCTCAACGGCTACGGAGATCACGGGCTCTGGAAACTCCATTCCCTCCAAGACGATTGGACTCGAGGGATCACAAAGCGTCTCCCCCGTTCTGGTCCACCGAAGGCTGGTGGTGGCGGCAATCTCCCCAGGCCCGAGCACCTCCACCCTCTCCTGCCTGTTGGAGTGCATTCTCAACAGGGTTCCCAGCTTCTCCTTCCTGTCACAGGTGGTGTTTAGGAGGCGCATTCCCTCCTTGAACATGCCACTGTAGATCCTGAAGTAGACGAGCCTGTGGCCAGAAAGCATGCTCACCTTGAACGCCAGGGCAGTGGGAGGGCCTTTTGGATCTGGAGAACGCTTCTCCCTCTTCCCCGTTTTTGGAATCACCCCCTCTATGGGAGGTGTCTCCTTGGGAGAGGGAAGATACCAGATCACGGCATCGAGAAGGGGCTGTATTCCCTTGTTCTTTAGGGCAGATCCGCAGAGAACCGGCATTATCCCGCCAGCAAGGGTGGCCCTCTTCACCGCCCGGCGAATCTCGCCCTCTGAGATCTCCCTCTCCTCCAGATAGGCCTCCATGATACCGTCGTCGTGGTCCGAGAGTCTCTCCAACAACAGGGCCCTTCTCGCCTCTGCCTCGGGCAGGAGATCGTCTGGAATCTCCCCTTCACTCATCTCCTCCGCGGCATCCCCCCACCTGAAGGCCTTCATGGAGACGAGGTCCACCACTCCTTCAAAGCCCCCTTCGGCACCTATGGGCATCTGTAGGGGAAGGGGCAAGATACCGCACCTCTCCTCAATCTGCTCCACCACCGAGTCCATGGAGGCACCCACCCTGTCCATCTTGTTGACGAAGGCTATGGTGGGAACGCCGTAGCTCTGGGCGTGGTGCCACACGGTCTCGGACTGGGGCTCCACCCCTCCAACCCCGCAGAAGACCATCACGAGGCCATCAAGCACCCTGAGACACCTCTGCACCTCTGCCGTGAAGTCCACATGACCTGGCGTGTCTATCAGGTTGATCTCGTGGTTCTTCCACTGGCAAAATGTGGCTGCAGAGGTGATGGTGATACCCCTCTCCTTCTCCTGCTCCATCCAGTCCATCACCGCCTGGCCATCGTGAACCTCTCCCATGCGGTGGATGCGTCCCGTGAGGTAGAGAATCCTTTCGGTAATGGTTGTCTTGCCCGCGTCAATGTGGGCTGCGATTCCCATGTTTCTTATTCTCTCAACGGGAAAGAGGGCCGACGCCATCCTCTCAACCTCCTTTAGAGACTACCCTTTGCCACCTGGATCAATCTTGAAGTCTGGGATCTCACATCATCGGCACCAAAGACGGCAGAACCTGCAACCAACACCCTACCCCCCGCCTGAACCACCGGGGGAATGGTCTTCTCTCCGAGACCACCGTCCACCTCTATAACCGTGGACAGCCCTCTCTCTGCTATCGTTCGGGACAAGAGGTCTATCTTCTTCAACGAGGCGGGTATGAAACTCTGTCCTCCAAAGCCCGGGTTCACAGACATCACCAGCACCATGTCGGCCTCAACCAGCAACTCTCCCACCGCCTCGGCCGGAGTTCCAGGATTCAGGACTATACCCGCCAAGGCACCTGCCTCCTTTATCATTCCCAGCACCCTGTGGGGGTGGTAGGTGGCCTCCACCTGGAAACTCACGATGTCTGCTCCCGCTTCAACGAATCGCCTAACGTACAACTCTGGCTCCACGATCATGAGGTGCACGTCCAACGGCAGGTTGGTGCGCCCCTTCAAGGCCTCCAAGAGGGGAAAACCCATAGAGATGTTGGGTACGAAGCGCCCGTCCATGACGTCCAGGTGAATGAGGTGGGCACCACCCTCTTCAATGGCCCTGATATCATCCTCAAGGCGCCACAGGTCGGCGCTGAGCACCGAGGGTGCCAGTAGTACCCCATTGTCTCCTATGAGTTGATCCAGGTCTACCACCAAAGGTCTCCCTTCTCGCTCACCGTCGAGCCTATCTCAAGATACACCCCGACACCTACACCGCAACACCAAATACCCTGCCCAGAAGGTAGGTGACTATGGCGGCCCCCGTACCTATTGAGAACATCTGGAGCCCCGATCGGATGGGATTCTTTCCCGTTACCACGGTGCGCCCTGCCCCGATGACGAAGAAACCACCAAGGCTCATCAATATGCACATGGCCATGGCCCATGACGGCGGGAAGAGAACGAAGGGAAGCATGGGAACCGCTGCCCCCACCACGAAGGAGACTCCAGAGGCCACACCCGCCTTCCAGGGCTCCGGCAGCCCGCCGGGATCTATTCCCAGTTCCTCCCTCACCATGTGCTCCAGGGTCCTCTCTTTGTCCTCCATCATGCGGGAGGCGATGCCCTTGGCCTCTTCCTCGGTAAAACCCTTGAGCTGGAACATCACCACCAGCTCCTTCTCCTCCTCCTCGGGCATGGCCTCGAGCTCCTCCCGTTCCAGAAATATCTGTCTCTCCTGGGCCTCCCTCTCTGACTGGACAGAGACGTAGGCCCCAGCTGCCATGGATATGGCGCCGGCAAGGGTGCCGGCTATCCCTGCCAGCACCACCGTGTGGGTGTCGTTGGCAGTGGCCCCAGACATGCCCGTAACCAGGGAGAATATGGAGAGAAGACCGTCGTTCATGCCGAATATCACATCCCTTATGGAGAGACCCCTGGTGTGCCAGGGCTCCTCCCCCTTCTCGCCAAACCTGATGCGCATGGCGGTCTTCTGGTGCTCCTCCTCGTCCTTGATTATCTTCTCCAGTTCCCTCTTGCTCTCGTCGCTAACGAAAGAGAGGGCCCTCTTGTAGTCGAGAACCGTGGAGTACTCGTTCTCCTCCAGCATCTTGGCGGTCTTAACCGGCCCCATCAGCTTCGCAAGAAGAGAGTAGAGCCGCAGCTTTAAAGAAGGACTGTACGATGCTGGAGGGCTATCCCCCAGCCTCTTAAGCTCCTCCTCCCAGAAGGTGGCGTGCCTATCCTCAATCTCTGCCATCTCCCTGAAGAGAGCAGCCCTCTGCTCGTCCTTCTCTATCTTTGCCAGGTAGCGGTAGAGCCAGGCAGCCTCCCTCTCGTCACGGATAAACTCCCTGATCTGCTCAGCTCTCTTCTCTTTCTCGGTCTTCATAGGCTACCGCTTCTACCCAGAAGAGGCAGTGGTTTCAAGGCCAACCCAAATCATCCAAGGCCCAGAAGCCTCCCCCCCTGGTAGATGAGCACCGCCAGAAACCAACCCAGAAAGAGGCTGTAGCCCACAGCCAGTCCAGTCCACTTCCAGGAGTTGGTCTCCCTGCGAATAACGCCTATCGTGGCAATGCAAGGGATGTAGACCAGGCTCATAACCATGAAGGCGTAAGCCGAGAGGGGCGTAAAGTGGTGGGAGATTGCCGCCGAGAGTGACTGGTCCTCTGCACCGTAAAGGGTGCCAAGGGTACCCACAACGATCTCCTTGGCCAGTATTCCGAACACGAGGGCAACCGCCACCTGCCAGTAGCCGAAGCCGGCGGGCTTCAGGACGGGGGCCATGAAAGAGCCTATCTTACCCATCAGGCTGCCCTTGCTGGCATAGGCCACCCCAGGAGGCAGGTGGGCCAGCATCCAGATCACCACCACCGCTGCAAATATCACGGTTCCCGCCTTCTTCACGAAGAGGAAGCTGCGGTGCCAGGTGGTGCTTAGCACTGCCTTGGCAGTGGGAAGGTGATAGGGGGGAAGCTCCATCACCAAGGGTGCCGATTCTCCTTTGAAGAATAGGCTCTTGAAGAGCCTCGCCAGCAGTATGGCAAGCCCGATTCCCAAGAGGTAGAGCGAGAAGATCACCGTTCCCTCGTGGTGGGCGAAGAAGGCGCCCGCAAAGAGCACGTAGATGGGCAACCGCGCAGAGCAGGACATGAGCGGATTTATCAGGATGGTGATGATACGGTCTTTGGGATTCTCCAGGGTCCTCGTTGCCATTATTGCAGGCACGTTGCAGCCGAACCCCATAACCATTGGAATGAAAGACTTTCCGTGAAGCCCCATGGCATGCATAAACCTGTCCATCACGAAGGCACCCCGGGCCATGTAGCCCGTCTCCTCCATTATGCCTATGGCCAAAAAGAGAAAGGCGATGTTGGGCAAGAAGACCAGAACCGATCCCACACCCCCTATTATTCCGTCTTGCAGGAGAGATCCCAGCCATTGGGGGCCGTGAAGGTGGGCTACCGCAAGGGCCGCAAGCTCTCCAAGCGCGGTGAAGAGCACGTCCAGCCAGCCCGAGAGCATTCCCCCCACGTCAAAGGTGAGCCTGAAGGTTAGCCACATGATGGCGAGAAATATGGGTAAGCCCCACAGCCTGTGGGTTGTTATGCGGTCTATGCTCTGGGAGAGGTTTATTCGTTCTTCCAGAGAGGCCTTCCGCTTGCAGCACTCCTTCATCACCCCGTGTATCCAGGCATATCGCCGGGCAATAAGGGCCGTCTCGGCGTCGTACCCGGTGGCCTCCTCTATGCGGCGGGCTATCTCGTTGGCCCTCTTGAGCACCTCGCCCTCTGCCTTGCACCTGTGGAGAAGCGCCAATATCTCTTCGTCTTTCTCGAGTATCTTTATTGCGCTCCACCGGTTGGGATAGGGGCCAAGACAGGGAATACCCTTCTCTTTCAAGAAGTCAGCCAGTTCCCTGATGCCACTCTCTATCTTCTCGCCGTAAAACCTGGGATACCTGGGCGGCCGAGGATAGGCGATCATTGTACCCATGGCCGCCTTGAGGCGTTCTATCCCCTCTCCCGTCTTCCCCACGGTGCCCACTACGGGAACCCCTATAACCTTGGAAAGGGTATCTTCATCTATCTCCAGTCCCGAGGAACGGGCGAGGTCCAGCATGTTCAGGTCCAGGATGATGGGAAACTCCATCTCCATCAATTGAACCGCCAAGTAGAGGTTCCTCTCCAAGTTAGATGAGTCTAACACAACAACCACAAAAGACGGCCTCTCCCGTACCAGGAAGTCCCTGGCAATCTTCTCGTCCAAAGAGGAGGCACTAAGGCTGTATATACCTGGCAGATCCACTATGCGCACCTCCTGGTTACCCAGCTTGCAGCGCCCCTCTTTCTTCTCAACGGTGACCCCGGGCCAGTTGCCCACGTGCTGGTGTTCTCCCGTGAGGGCGTTGAATATGCAGGTTTTACCGGCATTAGGGTTGCCGGCCAAGGCAATCACTATCTCGGACCCGTTTCCCTCTCCCATGGCTCACTCCACCAGGATCTTCTCTGCCTCTTCCTTTCTCAACGAGAGGTGATAACCCTTTAGCTTGACGTCTATAGGATCACCAAAGGGGGCCACCCTCTCCACCACCACCTCGGTACCAGGAACGGCTCCCATCTCCAGGATCCGCCTCTTCAGGGGGATCTCACCCTCTACCTTGGTTATCACCCCGCTCTCACCAACTCCGAGGCAACTCAGAGGCCTAACACCACCCATGCCCCTTCTTCTCATCCTCAGCCTTCTTCCAGGGTGTCCCATCTCGTCGTGGCAGAAGTCAGACTCATCGGAGCACCTTCCTCTTCCTCCTCCACCCCACGGACATCTGAGCCTCATAACTTGCCTCTCCTCTCCCTCTTCTGGTTGTTAAATGAAGCTAACTCTGCTCTCCCTGGTTGTCAAGGGCAGAAGAGGGGGCTTTCGCGTTTTTAGAGCTACTCCTACTCACAAACAACTCTCTTGCCTATTGAAAGGCCTTGCGCCCAAAGCGCTTGGGCAGCACGAAAGGCGATTCAGGCAGTGAGAGCGAACCCCAAATGGCCCCGCGACGTATAAAAATAAAACCGGATGCCGCTTCAACTTTCACGCTGTAGTCCACTCACTGCATAGCACCTCTGTTTGCTCCAGCACGAGTTCCGTGGCCTGTTCCTGTTTGTCCGGTGGATAGCCGTACTTCCGCAGGATGCGTTTGACCAGCACCCGTAATTGTGCCCGGGCATTCTCCCGCTTGTTCCAGTCCACGGTCACGCTCTTGCGCACCCTGTCCACCAACTCCTGGGCGATTTTCTTCAATGTCTCATCGCCAAGGACCTCCACCGCACTTTCGTTGGCGGCCAAGGCGTCGTAAAAGGCGGCTTCGTCCTCAGAGAGCCCCAG
>CAZMTB010000090.1:0-6722 GCA_964569095.1 uncultured Aquificales bacterium | reverse complement strand
AGGGTAACGGATACCGATTGGCCCAGCAGGGTTACGTTCACCGTCAGTTTCCACTCTTGCTGGTCTATGTGGCTTATCACGCCTGTGGCCCCTTTCAATGGTCCTTCCAGCACCCTTACCTTTTGACCCTCTTCCATCTCGTGGAAGACGGCCACCGGTATCTTTGAGGCCACCACCACCTTCAGCGATTCCACCTCTTCGCTTGCTGCAGGTATCAAGATTCCTCCAGAGCCCTTTGATCTAATGAATCCCTGGAGGCTGGGAACGTCCAGTATGCGGTGGTAGAGTAGTTTCTCCCTTGGGTCGAACCTCACGAAGAGGTAGCGAGGGAACAGGGGTAGGCGTACTATCTTTCTTCCGCTCTTGTATCTTCTCACCTGCTCGCTTATGGGCAGAAAGACCTCTACCCCTTTCTTTCTCAGCATCTCCTCCACCACCTTCTCGTGGCGGGGCTTTGTTATTGCCACGTACCACGCCTCTCCAAAGCCCTGGTACTCTTCTTCCATCTCAACCTCCCTAAGGCCCTGGTTGAATGAGGTGCTCTACGGCACTTAGCACCGTGGAGGGCACTTCTTTGACGGAGAGCTTTGCGATCCAGAGGTTTTGGGGATGTGGAGGCGGTGGCAGGTTTATCTCGTCTTTGGCAGTGGTGATCATGGGTATGTGGCCCATGCCCTTGCTGACTTCTGCCAATCGAGCAACCTCTTCGTGGGTGTAGCGATGGTGATCCGGGAAGACCAGTTGCCTTGCAAGCTCTATCCCTGCCTCCTGCAGCATGCGAAAGAAACCCTGCGGATTCCCAATTCCGCAAAACGCTATCGCCTTCTTCCCTCTCATGCTTTCTGGATCGCAGCCTTCGCTTCCGTCCACCTTTGCAAGTTGGCTTAGTTCCATATCAACGGTCTCCACCGGTATTCCCGTTGCGATCTGGCCAACCCGTTCTGCCACCTCTTCTTCAACGGGACGCTTTCCCTTCTTCACCAGAACCACCAAGTGTGCCCTCTTTGCCGCCTCTACGGGTTCCCTGAGGGGTCCAGCTGGCAAAAGTCTATTGTTGCCAAATCCCTTTTGACCATCAACTAACAGAAGCTCCAGGTCTTTCTTAATGCTACGGTTTTGGAATCCGTCGTCCAGTATCACCACTTGGGCACCCACCTTCTTCGCCACCAGCTCCGCCGCTCTGTAACGGTCTTTCCCCACGGCCACGCCGACTCCTGGAAGGCTTCGGGCTATAAGGTAGGGTTCGTCGCCGCTCTCTCTGGCAGATACCAGCGTTCTCTCGCCGTCTGACACCAGTAGGGGCTCTTGTGACGACTCACGGCGATAACCACGGCTCACCACCGCCACTTTTAGGTTTTCGCTCAACCTCCCCGCCAGGGCTACCACGAAGGGGGTCTTGCCCGTACCTCCAACCGTGAGATTTCCCACTGAAATAACCGGAATATTCAAGTGCCTGGTCTTGAATATTCCTAAATTGTAGCACCTCTCCCTCAGGGTTACCCCCGCGGCGTAGCTCCCTGCCAAGCAGGTTCCCACACCTCGTGGGAGCAGCCTGCCCTCCCATAGCCTTTTAGATATCTCCATCTACCCTTGGGCCAGGTGGCTTAGAGCCGTCTTGAGCCTCTCTCTCTTGTCTATGAGCTCGGCCTTTATCCGTTCTTCTTTTGCTATCACTTCCTTGGGTGCCTTTGAGAGGAATCCCTGGTTGCTCAGCTTCTTCGTGACCCGCTCCAGCTCTTTCTCCACCTTCTTCAGGTTCTTCTCTATGCGGGCGATCTCGGCATCCAGGTCTATCACTCCTTCCAGGGGAACGTAGAGCTCCATCTCTCCCACCACGGAGATGGCCGAGTGGGGTGGACGATGGGCATCGGCCTCCACGGTGATATCTTCCAAGAAGGCCAGCGAAAGTATGCGCTCTCGGTTTCTCTCAACCAGCTCTGCGTATTGCCGGTTGCCCTTGCAGATGGCCTTCACCCGATGGGTGAGGGCAATGCCCAGCTCTCCCTTGATGTTGCGCAGAGCGGTGATCACCTCCATCACGGTGTTCATCTCGGACTCTGCCTCGGGGTCTATCCACTCCTCCTGGTAGGTGGGGAATGCTGTGGTGGCCAAGGTGTCCCTCTTGCCCGGCAAGAACTGGTTTATCTCTTCGGTGATGAAGGGGATGACGGGATGTGCCAGCCTTAGGATGCTCTCCAGGGCCGTCAGCAGTACCGCCTGGGCCTGTCTCTTCTCCTCGTTGCTGCCCCTGTAGAGCGGTATCTTTGCAAACTCCACTCCCCAGTCGCAGAACTGGTGCCAGATGAACTGGTAGAGGGTGTTTGCGTATCGGTCGAAGTGGTAGCCTTCCAATGCCTTGTTGCAGTCGCGTATGGTTGCGTGCAGTCTGCTCATTAACCAACGCTGGTCGAGGTTGAGCGCCTCTTTCTCTGGGTTGATCATCTCGTCAACCTCCTGGGTGTTCATGAGCACGAACCGGGAGGCGTTCCATAGCTTGTTGATGAAGTGGCGGTACCCCTCTATGCGGGCCTCTGACATCTTTATGTCTCTTCCCTGGGCGGCGAGGGCAGCAAGGGTGAATCGGAAGGCATCGGTGCCGTACTTCTCCATCATCACCATGGGATCAATCACATTTCCCCTGGTCTTGCTCATCTTCTGGCCGTGCTCGTCCCTCACCAAGGCGTGGATGTAGACGTCGTGGAACGGCACGTCTCCCATGAAGTGGAGCCCCATCATCATCATCCGGGCAACCCAGAAGAAGAGTATGTCGAATCCCGTTACCAGCACGCTGGTGGGGTAGTACTTCTTGAGGAGAGGGGTGTCCTGGGGCCAGCCCATGGTGGCGAAGGGCCAAAGGGCAGACGAAAACCAGGTGTCCAGCACGTCTGACTCCTGCTCTATCTCCGTGCTGCCGCAGTGTGAGCACCGGGTTATCTCTTCCACCGAAACTGAGATCTCGCCGCACTCCTTGCAGAACCAGGCCGGTATCCTGTGGCCCCACCAGATCTGGCGGGATATGCACCAGTCGCGGATGTTCTCCATCCACTCGTAGTAGACCTTGGTCCACATGGTGGGAACTATTTTGGTGTTCCCCTTTCTCACCGCTTCTATGGCCTTCTCTGCAAGGGGTTTGGTCTTTACGAACCACTGGGTTGACAGATAGGGCTCCACCACTGTGGCGCAGCGGTAGCAGTGTCCCACCGAGTGGGTGTAGGGTTCTATCTTCACCAGAAGCCCCGACTCTTCGAGGTCTTTCACTATTCTCTTGCGGCACTCTTCGCGGCTCATCCCCTGGTACGGTCCTGCCTCTTGGTTCATGGTTCCGTCGGGGTTGAGTATGTTTATAACCTCCAGCCCAAACCTCTCTCCTATCTCAAAGTCGTTGGGGTCGTGTGCGGGGGTGATCTTGAGGGCACCTGTGCCGAACTCCATGTCCACGTAGGGGTCTCCAATTATGGGAATAGGGCGATTCAGCACGGGGAGAAGCACGGTCTTGCCCACCATCTCCTTGTACCGGGGATCCTCGGGGTTTACCGCAACGGCGGTGTCTCCCAGCAGGGTCTCGGGCCTAGTGGTGGCCACTACTATCCCCCCGTCCTCGTCGGGGTAGGGGTAGAGGATGTGGTACAAGGCCCCTTCGTCTTCGCTGTACTCAACCTCCAGGTCAGATAGGGCGGTCAGGCACCTGGGGCACCAGTTTATCATGTAGTTGCCCCGGTAGATCAGGCCCTCTTGGTAGAGCCTCACGAATACCTCTTTCACTGCCCTTGAGAACCCTTCGTCCATGGTGAAGCGCAAGCGGCTCCAGTCGCACGAGGCGCCGATTCGCTTCAGCTGCTCTACGATGTAGTTGCCGTACTTCTCTTTCCACTCCCACACCTTTTCCAAGAAGGCCTCCCGGCCGATCTCGTGCCGGGATATTCCCTCTTTGGCCAGTTCCCTCTCCACCACGTTCTGGGTGGCTATGCCGGCGTGGTCGGTTCCAGGCATCCAGAGTACGTGGTAGCCCATCATTCGGTGCCACCGGGCGAGAATGTCCTGTAGGGTAACGTTGAGGGCGTGTCCCATGTGGAGCGATCCGGTGACGTTGGGCGGGGGAATCACGATGGAGAAACTTTCGGCGTCGCCCTCTTCAGGAGCGGTGAACACCCCTTGCTCTATCCAGTATCTATACCAACGCTCTTCCCTCTCTTTGGGCTCGTAGGCCTTTGGAAGTTCCTCTTTTGCCATGGTAGCAATCTCCTTAGGTTGTTCTTGAACTACGCAGGGTACCAACTGGCCTCAGGCCACCTGCCTAAAGACCCTGCCTCATTTACGCAAAACCCTTCTGCAGGTCAATCTGGGATGCAAGTTGCTTGCAATGGTTGGTTATTGGCTGGTATATGGGGAAAACCATGTGTGAGAAGATGAGGCGACCCGTGAGGTTGGTGTGTGCCCTGCTTTTGGTGGCGGGGGTCTTCCTGTTGCAGGGATGCGCGGGGGAACCTTCTCATCCGTTCTTCATCAGATTTCACCCCTGGGGAGAGTTTGAAGAGGCCAATGCCACCGCCCAGGGGGTGCCTGAGGGTGGTGTTGCCAATGCCACCAATGCCACTGAGGTTCAGGGGGTTATTCATCCCACCCCCAAGGCTCTGAAGGTGGAAAGACGCGGTTCCAAGCCTGCCGCCCAGGCCCCAAAGGGTGAGCCCATGCCCGTGGTTTTCAACTTCGACCACGCCGACATTCGAGAGGTGATAAAGGTCTTTTTGAAAGACATCCTCAAGCTCAACTACATGGTGGACAACGGGGTTAAGGGCAGCGTCACCCTTCACACCGAGGGCAAGCTGAGACCCGACCAGGTGATGGATGTGTTCGAGGCGGTGTTGCGCATAAACAACCTCGCCTTGGTGAAGAGGGGAGACCTCTACGTGGTGCTTCCGGCAAAGCGGGCGGCCCGCATGACCACCCAGGCCTTTGAAGGGAACGCGCCTTTCAAGGGGGGAGCGTACATAGCCATCTACCCCCTCAGGTACATCAGCGTGGGCAGCGTGGTGGGATTGGTTAAGCCGCTCCTTTCTGAGGGGGGAACCCTTATTGCCGAGCCCCGTTCCAACGCCCTCATCGTGGCGGATCTCCCCTCGGGGCAAGAGAGAATATCGAAGATAATCAAGCTGTTAGACACAAACCTCTTTGCGGGATTGGTGTTCAAGGTGTTTCCCTTGAAGGTGACCAAGGCCTCCGAGATGGCGAGGGTGCTCTCCAAGATATTCAGCTCGAAGATCGCGGGATCCAAGGGTTCTTACCAGCGCATGGAGATAATACCCTTCTCGAGCACCAACGCCCTGCTGGTTCTTGCCAAAGACAAGGAGGAACTGGCCACCGTTGCAAGCTGGATAAAGCAGCTTGACCAGGGGGAGGAGGGTTCAACGGGGATCTACGTCTATCCCGTTGAGAACGGGAAGGCGGAAGACATTGCCAACCTGCTGAAAGAGCTTTACGGCGAACAGGTCTCGGGGAAGAAGACCGCTACCAAGCAGAAGACGATCATCTCTGCCACCAAGAAGGCCAAGAGCAAGACGAAGGTCAGCGTCTCTCCCGGGGAGCTGACGGGCAGCGTAAAGATCATTCCGGACAAGGTGAACAACCTGCTCATCATCAGGGCCTCCTCCAGCGACTACAAGGCGATAAAAGAGGTGCTCAAGAAGGTGGACGTGGTGCCCAGGCAGGTGGTGATCGAGGTTATGATAGTAGAGGTTAGGCTAACCAAGCACCTTGAGTACGGAGTGGAGTGGTATCTGGTTAATCACATGAATATCGGGGGCGAGGCGTACAAGGGGATAATGGGTCTCAACAACAAGGGCGCTGCCTTGCCAGACCAGGGATTTGCCGGTCTGCCCTCCGGTGGGTTAACCTACGCCCTCTTCGACAGCGAGGAGCAGTTGAGGGCGCTGTTGAGGCAGCTCTCCGACATATCAGACATCAAGTTTCTCTCTTCTCCGGTTCTCATTGCCACCGACAACGGAGAGGCGAAGATAGAGGTGGGTAAAGAGGTGCCGGTGATCACCCAGACGGTGACCAATACCAGCGCAGACAACCCCAACGTCACCAGCAACGTGGAGTACCGTAAAACTGGAGTGATACTGACGGTGAAGCCCCACATCAACTCGGGAGGACTCGTCTCTTTGGACATCAGTCAGGAGGTGAGTGCGGCTCAGACCAATACGATTTCCGGCATAAACTCTCCCATCATTCTGAACCGTAAGGTTGAGACCTCTATGGTGGTGCAAAACGGGCACACCGTGTTGATAGGCGGACTGATTCAAGACATGGTTACCTCAAGCACCAGCGGCATTCCTTTTCTCAAGAATCTTCCCTACCTGGGCTTTCTCTTTGGCCACACCGTTAAAGAGCACGATCGCACAGAGCTGTTGATAGCTTTGACCCCCCATGTTATGAGGAGCAAGGAGGAGTCGGCAAGGGTGACCGAGGAGATCACCAACAGGATCTCCGAGATCAAAGACATAATCAATCGCAACAGCGAGGAACACTATCAGGAGGAGGATACCGGAGATGAGGAGTAGGTGGGTTGCAAGTGTGTTGGTTATTGTGTTGGTAATGGCGATCTTCTTGGCCATGCCGGCGAAGCGTGCCAGCGCGGTTATCTCCATTGAGCCCACTGGGGAGACCCCGGGTGACGTGGCGATATTTCCGTTTTACGACGTGAGCTCAGACACCAAGTACAA
>CAZMTB010000089.1:0-1626 GCA_964569095.1 uncultured Aquificales bacterium | reverse complement strand
GCCTCCAGTTCCTTGGCCCGTTCCAGGATGTCCATAACGATGAAGGAGGATATCTCCATCTCTGCCTCCCAAGGGTGGTATGCCTTCACTTCGCTTCCAGATTACGGCAACGGGGGATGGGGGGCAAGGGTGAGGCGTGAGGCCGTGAAGAGTGAAGCGTAAGGCGTAAGGCGTAAGGAGGAAAGTGAAGGCGGCTCGAAAGGGCCTCCTTCTTTGTTTGCGGGGCTACTTCTGGGGGCGGGATGCGAGGGAGGAGAAGAGCTTGAAGAGCTCTGGCGCCTTCTCCTTCACCTCGGAGGCGGTGTGGGCGAACTCGCCTTTGGGGACTATGTCGTTGCCCCTCACCCAGGCTTCGAAGGCCTGGGCGAACTGTTCGCGGGGGTTCTTCGCGGCGTGGTGGTCAAGGGGTTCTCCGCAGTCAACCTCGGACGAGAGGTACTTCCCACCTCCCAGGGTCCAGTCTAAGGCGTGGCCTATCTCGTGGAAGAGCATGCTGTGCTCCTCCGGGGGCACCAGCACGTCTCTCTGGAAGAGGAAGATGGCGTTCATCTCGGGATTGAAGTGGGCGTAGTGGCAAGACTGCCTACCGTCTGAGAGGAACCTGGTGCGGGGCACGAGCCCGTTCACCGAGGCGTCGCTGCGAAAGACGAAGATTCTCACCTCAGAGAGAATCTCCCTGATGGCCAACGGAAGCCGTTTCAGCTCTTTCTCCAGCCATTCCCGCACGCTGGAGTGGTAACAGTGTTCAACCTTCATCCTTCTCTCCGCGCTTGAATTGTGCCCTTAGTGGGATGAGCAGAATGAGCGCCGATGCGGCAAGCGAGAGCAGGGCAAACCAGTCTCCCCACCTGGTGGCGATGGTCTCTATCTTCACGGGAGATACGCCTTGCACCAGCACCTCTCTCTCGAATAGCCCTCCCTTCTTCACCACTCTTCCCCAGGGGTCTACGAAGGCGGATATTCCAGAGTTTGTGGCCCTGACCAACCAGCGCCGGTTCTCCACCGCCCGGAAGACCGCCGCCGCCAGGTGCTGGTAGGGTGCAAGGGTTTTGCCGAACCAGGCGTCGTTGCTCATGTTCACGAGGATCTCTGCACCCTCTCTAACCTCGTCTCTCGCGATCTCCGGGAATATGGATTCGTAGCACACGAGGATCCCGAGGCGTCCCTTGGGGAATGGAAGAGGCTTGGTGCTGTTGCCGGGGGTGAAACCGTTCTTGAACCCCACCACCTGGGTTACGAAGGGTATCAGCCTTTTGAGGGGAACGTACTCCCCGAAGGGGACCAGGTGCACCTTGTCGTACCGCCCCATGGTGGTGCCGTTTCCGTCCAGAAGGTACGCCCTGTTTTGGGAGTAGTAGCCATCGCTCAGCCTTTTCCAGTGGTAGGTTCCAATCACCGTTGGTCTTCCGCACTGCTCCACTGCCTTCAGGAAGCGGAGCGTCCTGCTTGCCTCCTGGAAGAGGGGAAAGGGCAGGGTGGTCTCTGGAAAGACCAGCAGGTCTGGTTTCCTGCTGCATCCCTCCTTGTAGATTGCGAGGTTTGCCAAGGTGTTGGGTTCCACCAGGGCAGGGTCAAACTTCTTGTGTACTCCCAGATTGGGTTGAAGAAGAGCCACCCTCAGGGGCC
>CAZMTB010000088.1:0-6148 GCA_964569095.1 uncultured Aquificales bacterium | reverse complement strand
GCATGCATTGTGAGAAGAGAAAATGTATTCCTATCTTACAAGAAGAGAAGAGGTATGTCTATTATTCATGATTGGATAGATTGGTTGGGTGGTTATCCTTTTGAAGTAGCTAAAGTTGAGGAAGTTTTTCGGTTCTATCTGGCAAGAGGATTTCAACTAACAAACATAAGAACCTCTCAATCACTGGGAGGAAACAACCAGTTTGTTTTCATCAAAACAAAGGCCCAAATCTAGAAGGTAAGTACCCTATGAAATAAGGATTCTTATATACAGTAGAGCAATCCGATGTTCTATTCGCACCCATAACCATAACCTCATGCTGCCATGCCAATTCGATATACTTCGCCAAATGGACGGTACCGCCCTTCTCCATCGTAAAACTCAAGAGCAAAGCATTAACCTCCAGATGCACCGTTGCTGCGGTTTTCTCCCCCATGATGATTGTTTTGCCCCCGATCCTCTCCTACTCCCTCTTCCCCACCACAGCTCAATGCCCACTTACACGCCCAAGGTGGACAACGACACTAACCAGACCAGAAAGGGGCCTAGCTTGGCCACGGCAGGTACCAGAAAGAGAAAAGGGGCACTTACCCTCCAACCACCGCGTAGTGCCCAAGCGACAGTCAACACCACTAAGAATTATTCATGTCCATTTTCTACGAAAAGGTAGAAAACAAGCTGTCGCTCCACACCTCCCCACCACCACATCAAGGAAGCCATACGGAATAACATCTTGACTTAAAAACCAGTACGCCATCACGCGACGAATTCGCCATAACCTGGCACACCCTTTGCTTCATTCCTGAAGGTAGCTGAATGACAAAAGTTGAACCCAATAGACCTGGAGCTACACGGAGAAGAGGGCTACAAGCTGTGAGACAGCTGACAAAGGGGGAGAGTAAATCCTCTCCCCCTACTCCCATCCTCCACCCTGCCCAGGTAGGGAAGGGCTTAAACCAACGGATGGGAACAACCTACAACAGCACCCAACCCCATTGTGGTGGTTTTGGAACCAGAAATACCAAAATGTAGGAAAAAGCTGATTCAGCCATGTCAAACCCGGGGCAGCAACAGAAGAACTCCCTTTTACAACAACTGATTAGGGAAGAAACGACCAGGGCTGGCACGGTTGTTGCTCTACTTACAAGAGACCCAGCTGGTGCCTCAAGAGGTAGGTTGCCCGCCAGGCACTTCGGGACGAGACCCAAAGAGAAAGGTTTCAAGAGAGGTCGTAGAGAGAATTGAAGAATAAAACCGTGAAAACTACTGCGGACGACTTTTGCGAAAGGAGGAGCTTCTCATGATAAACGCCGGAGACACGGTATTCGTTCTCTTCTCTGCCGCACTGGTGATGTTGATGACCCTTGGGTTGGCCTTCTTTTACGGGGGACTGGTGAGATCGAAGAACGTACTCTCAATAGTGATGCAGTGCCTGATCCTTGCCTGCGCCCTAAGCGTTCAATGGGTGCTCTTCGGATACTCCTTAGCGTTTGGACCAGACGTGGGTGGTGGAATCATCGGTGGCCTCCAGTGGGTAGGGCTGCACGGCGTTGGAGTTAAGCCCTACTCTACCTACTCTTCCACCATCCCCCACCAGGCCTTCATGATCTTCCAGTGCATGTTTGCCGCCATCACCCCGGCCCTAATCATTGGGGCCTTTGCAGAGAGGATAAAGTTCGCGGGCTTCTTCGTCTTCTCCCTGCTATGGGCCACATTGGTGTACGATCCCCTGGCCCACTGGATCTGGGGACAGGGGGGCTGGTTGCACACCCTTGGAACCCTGGACTTTGCAGGGGGATTGGTGGTTCACCTGAGCGCCGGAGCGGCAGCACTGGTGCTCTGCGTGCTCATGGGTAAAAGGGAGGGATACCCCACCCAGGCCTTCATACCCCACAATCTGCCCATGACCTACCTCGGACTTGCTCTGCTCTGGTTCGGCTGGTTCGGCTTCAACGCTGGCAGTGCCCTTGCAGCAAACGGAGTGGCAACCAGTGCCTTCGTAGCCACCAACACATCAGCCGCAGCAGCAGGGCTCACCTGGGCGATAATAGAGTGGATACTCAACAAGGCACCCACCAGCTTGGGAACCGCCACCGGCGTCGTTGCCGGGCTGGCAACGATAACCCCCGCAGCGGGTTTCGTAACCCCCGTAGCCGCCCTGATCATAGGAATCGCCGCCGGGGCAGTGTGCTACTACATGGTTGCCGTGGTGAAGCAGAGGTTCGGATACGACGATTCCCTGGACGTCTTTGGCGTGCACGGAATAGGAGGGTTGCTGGGCACCTTCTGCGTGGGGCTACTCGCCAGCAAAGGCGTGAATCCCGGGGGAGCCGACGGGCTGCTATACGGAGGATTCCACCTCTTCGTTTCGCAGATACTGGGAATAGTGGCCACATTCGCCTACTCGGTAGCCATCACCATCGTACTCTACAAGGTGGTTGACTCAACGATTGGCATGAGGGTCTCCAGGGAGGACGAGGTGATGGGTCTAGACCTGGCACAGCATAAAGAAGCAGCGTACGGAGATTAAGGAGAAACCAACTTGGCAAAGGTTCTGGTCTTGAAGCACGTGGCCTCTGAGGGTCCCGGACTCTTGAAGGATGGATTCGAGAAGGCCGGAGCAGAGGTGTTGGAGGTTAACCTCTACGAAGGCGAATCCATTCCCGAGGCAGGGGAGTACCAAGTGGTGGTCTCCATGGGCGGGCCCATGAACGTTTACGAGGACCACCGGTATCCCTTCTTGAAGGAAGAGGCGGAGTTTCTGAAGAGACGGATAGACGAAGGTGAACCCGTGCTTGGAATATGCCTGGGCGCCCAGATGATAGCCAGGGCCTGCGGGGCCAAGGTAAGAAAGGCCGAGGTGGAAGAGATAGGGTGGTTTCCCGTACACATCACCTCAGCTGGAAGGGCAGACGAGCTGTTCTGGGACTTTCCCAGCCAGCTTCAGGTCTTTCAATGGCACGGAGACACCTTTGAGGTTCCCCCGCAAGGCACCCTCCTCTTCAAGGCACCTCTATGCCCCAATCAGGCGTTCAGGATACGCAATGCCTACGCCTTGCAGTTCCACATAGAGGTAACAGAGGAGCTTCTCTCCACCTGGTTCAGGAAAGACCCGAAACTAAAGGGCATTCTCAGCGAATACGCCAGAAGGAGCGAGGGTCTCAAGAAGCTGGTGTTCTCCGTATGCGAGAGGTTGATGAAGGTGAAAGGCTTTGACGAAGCACGAGACTGAGCATACACTGAAATCCATACCATAAAGGAGGAGTTGCAGTATGACGAAGGAAGAGTTTCTGAAGATGGTGAAGAGCGGAGAGGTGAGGTTCGTGGATGTGAGGTTCTGCGACCTCTTTGGAACCTGGCAGCACTTCACCCTTCCCGTGGAAGAGGTAGACGAGGGAATATTTGAGAACGGACTCGGATTCGACGGCTCATCCATCAGGGGGTGGCAGAGCATCCACATGAGTGACATGCTCATCTTCCCTGACCTGGACGGTGCTTTCATGGATCCATTCTTCAAGGATCCCACCCTGGTGGTGATGTGCGACGTGGTGGATCCCATCACCAAAGAGCCTTACACCAGAGACCCACGGTTCGTTGCAGAAGGCAGAGGCCTACCTCAAGTCCCTCGGATTCGCCAACGTGGCCTACTTTGGTCCAGAGCTGGAGTTCTTCATCTTTGACGACGTACGCTTTGGCTACGACAAGCACTACAGCTACCACCAGGTGGACTCCATCGAGGGCTGGTGGAACACCGACCGCGACGAGATGCCCAACCTGGGCTACAAGATCAACCACAAAGAGGGATACTTCCCCGTACCTCCCCACGACCAGATGCAGGACGTGAGGAGCGACATGGTGAAGACCCTGTTGGACCTCGGCGTCCACATCGAGGTTCACCACCACGAGGTGGCAACCGCTGGCCAGGCCGAGATCGACATGAGGTTCGCCCCCCTGCGGGTGATGGGTGACAACGTGATGAAGTACAAGTACGTGGTGAAGAACGTGGCCAAGCAGCACGGCCTAACCGCCACCTTCATGCCCAAGCCCGTATTCGAGGACAACGGAACGGGAATGCACGTACACATCTCCCTCTGGAAAGACGACACACCCCTCTTCGCCGGCTCCGAGTACGCCGGATTCTCAGAGCTGGGGCTACACTTCATTGCCGGAATCCTGAAGCACGCCCACGCCATCTGTGCCTTCACCAACCCCACCACCAATTCCTACAGGCGCCTTGTTCCCGGCTTCGAGGCCCCGGTGCGCCTGGCGTACTCCAGCAGAAACCGCAGCGCGGCCTGTCGTATTCCCATGTACTCCCCCAATCCCAAGACCAAGAGGGTCGAGGTGCGCTTCCCCGATCCCACCAGTTGCGGCTACCTGGCCTTCTCTGCCCTGCTGATGGCTGGTCTCGACGGAATCCAGAACAAGCTCGATCCAGGCGAGCCCCTGGACAAGGACATCTACAGCCTGCCCCCAGAGGAGCTGGCAAGCGTACCCCAGACTCCCGGATCCCTGGAAGAGGCCATCAACGCACTGGAGAAGGACAACGAGTTCCTGAGAAAGGGCGACGTCTTCACCGAGGACCTCATCGAAACGTACATAGCCTACAAGCGCGAGAACGAGATAGACGCAATCAGGCTCCGTCCCCACCCCTACGAATTCGCCCTCTACTTTGGCGTGTAAAGGTAGTTCACCACACAAACAGAAAGAGGGGAGCCTTTCGGCTCCCCTCTTCATTTGGCCGCTTACTCAGCTTGCCTTAAGGAACTGGCTGTTTGGATGCCGCCTGGCCTGGGCAGAGAGCACCCTCTTTCTCAACCTTATTGAAGAGGGGGTGATCTCTACCATCTCGTCGTCCTTGATGAAGGTGATTGCCCTCTCTATGGTCATGGGTCTCACTGGCCTGAGAAGGACGTTGTCGTCCTTGCCCGCAGCCCTCATGTTGGTCAACTTCTTCTCCTTGCAGGGATTAACGTCTATGTCTTTATCCCTGTTGTGCTCCCCGATAATCATGCCCTCGTAAACTGGAGTTCCGGGCTCTACGAAGAGCTCTCCCCTTGCCTCCAGGTGGAAGAGGGCATACGCTACGGCCACTCCCTCTCTATCGGAAACGATGGAACCAGAGAACCTCGAGGGAATCTCACCCTTGTACTCCTGGTAACCGTGGAGGTAAGAACTCATGATTCCCGTACCCTTGGTATCCGTTAGAAACTGGTCCCTGTATCCAATCAAGGCCCGTGAAGGCACGAGAAACTCCAACCTAACCCTTCCGGAACCCCTCTTCTCCAGGTTCACCATCTGGCCCTTGCGCCGGGAGAGCCTCTCGGCAACCACCCCGGTGAACTCCTCGTCACAGTCAACGAAGAGATGCTCAACGGGTTCGAGCACCTTGCCACCCTCCTCTTTCAAGATCACCTTGGGACGTCCCACGCAGAACTCGTAGCCCTCCCTGCGCATGCTCTCTATGAGCACCGCCATCTGAAGCTCTCCCCTGCCCTTCACTATCAAGCCGTCTCCCTCGGCGTTCTCCTCTACGCGAATGGAGACGTTCTTGAGGGACTCTCTGAAGAGCCTCTCTTTGAGCTTGCTGGACTGAACGAAACGACCCTCCTTTCCCGCAAAGGGCCCAGAGTTGACAGTGAAGAGCATGGAGACCGTGGGCTCTTCAACCTCTATTCTGGGAAGGGCCTCCACAGACTCCCCAGAGGCAATGGTATCTCCAATGGAGACCTCATCTATTCCCGCCAGCACCACAATGTCTCCCGCCTCAACCTCCTTAACCTCTTTAAACCTCGGACCATGGTAAACCTGAAAGCTCGTCACCCGCAGGGGCAACCTGCTTCCTCCCCTGCCCAGGCAGACCAGCGACTCGTTGATGTGGGCCCTGCCACTGAAGACCCTGCCTACAGCCAGCCTGTTCAAGTAGTCGGAGTAATCGAGGTCTGAAACCAGCATCTGGAAAGGGGCATTTGGATCGTATTCAGGAGCAGGAACAGTGGACAAAATTGCGTCAAATACAGGAGTCAGGTCTTGCCAGTCCTGGGAGAGCTCCTCCTTGGCCACCCCCTTCCTGCCGATGGTGTAGAAGACGGGAAACTCTATCTGCTCGTCTGAGGCATCCAACTCTATGAATAGGTCGTAAATCTCG
>CAZMTB010000087.1:0-5128 GCA_964569095.1 uncultured Aquificales bacterium | reverse complement strand
CTCTTCACCGTGGCGGCGATGAGGTTGGCAGCCACCCTGAAGGCGTCTATCTCCACCTCGTGCCATGAAGTACCCGCACCGCTATCAAGCACCAACATGCCCCACAGCTCTTCGTCCACCAAAATGGGAACCAGGCACTCTCCCTCCCTTCCCCTAAAAATTCCCCCACAATATCCGTTAAAAGAAGCATCAAACTTAACTGTCTCCCCTCTCTTCAACTTATCAAACCACTTCTCAAAGCCCGGATCTTTATAGTCAAATATGTGGCTATCCATAGAAGCAATATACCCATCTTTAAGTGTCCAAGATGCAAGCTCTATCACTTGGATCTCTTCTTTTCCCCTTTGCCTTACCCTACACACCGATACCTTTTCAACGTTAGAAGCCCTACCAATAAGGGAAAGAAACCGCGGAGCCACCTTTGAAGAATCCTCCACAAGCACCAAGTTCGAAGCCTCGCTGACCGCCTGGAGAATGGCGGTTTTACTTGCCACAGCCTCTTCCCACTTTTTCCGCTCCGAGATGTCCTCCACCATCCAGATGGAGCCTTCCTCGGGTGTAAGGGGATCTAATGCACGCGCCGCCACTCTGACCCATTTTAAAGAACCGTCCTTTATTTTTAAGGGAAACTCGCCAACGAAGGTCTTGCCCTCTCTCATCACCGCGTAGGCTTTTTCGCCTATCCAATGATACTGATCCTCGGTGGGATGAAATAAGATGGCATCCTTACCCTCCATATCTTCCGGGGTGCCTCCCCACAGCTGCGCCAGGGCCGGATTCACCCTAAGCAACACTCTGTTCTTAATGTAGGCTATACCCATAGGGGCATTCTCAAGAATCAAGTTCAACTCTGCAAGGGCAGCATTAAGCCGTTCCTCCAATTCTACCTTCTCGGTTATGTTGTGTTTTATGGCGATGTAGTTAGTTATTTCTCCAGACTCCGAGATCACAGGGGTTATCACCGCCTGTTCCCAGAATATGGTACCGTCTTTCCTCTTGTTTTTAAAAATCCCTCTCCAAGTCTTGCCAGAGGTGATGGTACTCCAAAGCTCCTTGTATATTTCCGGAGGATGGTAGTTGGTTTTTAAAATTCTTGGATTCTGGCCTATCGCCTCCTCGCGGGAATATCCGGTCTCCCTCGTAAATGCAGGGTTAACATAAACAATATTTCCCTCAAGATCCGTGATAACCACACTGCTACCAGCTTGCTCCACAGCAGTTGAGAGCCTTTGAACCTCTTTCCGGGTTTTAACCATCTCGGTGATATCCGTAAGAAAAGCAAACCTAAACCCACCTCCCTCCCTGCCTTCTTGAACGAAGGAGGAACTCACGTGAATCAGCCTTTTGGTACCATCCTTTCTTATGAACTCTGCCTCAAAACTGCAACACTCATTGGGAGGCTTATCAGCCTGTTCTTGTAGTATCTTTCGACTATTCTTGGCCACAAGGTCAAAGGGAGTCTTGCCCACTAGCTCGTTCCTTTGGTATCCCAACATCTTACAAATAGCGTCGTTCACTTCGAGAATTTTTCTGGTTTCATGGTCCACAACCCAAAATCCTTCTTGAACAGTGTCTATTATGCTTTTATAGCGGGCAAGCAGAGTGGCATATCTCTTATTCTCCTCGCTAAGGCGCTCTTCTCTTTCTTCCCTAGAGGCGTAGAGAAGAGTCATCATTAAAAATGAGAGAAACAGAGCAACAAGAATAATATAAACGGGATTAGCAACTCTATTGAGACGCCAAGTCATCACTGAGGAAGGAACGCTCGAGAAGAAAAACAAACCAGTAGCGTCAAGGGGAATCAGGTATAAGTAGAAGCTATGTCCGCTGGCCGGATTACTAACTTTCAACGCCCCTCTCTCCTTCAGAAGGTTCCACGTACCGCGAGGAAACTCAAGTTGTCCCACGAGACCAAGGGGAAAATGTCGAGTGCTCTGGAGATACTTTTTCAAAGCTCCAGATACGGTTTCCAGCACATAGAACTTGCCAGAGCCTCCTACTATAATCCCCTCTTTAGTAGCAAAACCCTCAAAAACCTTACCAGATAGAAATGGGGCATTATCATCGGATTTAAAAACCTCTGGCCACAAGGTTTTGCCAGACATTTTAATCACCACAACCCCCACGGGCCTATTTCGGTACTCCACCCTCGAAGCAAAGTAGAATCCCAAAACGTGGGAGGTAACACCATAGGCCATAAAGAATCCTGTGCCCTTACGCATAGCATCCTTGAAATAAACCCTGAAACCGTAGTTATTGCCTACCAATTTAGGATAAGTAGAAAGAAGGCAGGTGCCGTTTGTATCCATAATATAAGTTATATCAGCATCCGACACCTCTTTGAGTTTTTCCAGCTGCTTCTCGGCATCTGGAACGAATTTTTTATCCCTCGTGGCCAAAAACTTCTCTATCTCGGCAACCACCGAAGAGACTTCCACATAGGATTTCACCACGTTTAGTCTATCTTGAAGGGTCCTCGCTCTCTCCTTCACCAAATGGTAATAGTTCTCCAAGATGTGCTTTTTTAGCACATAAATACTCCACCCTCCTACACTCACCTCGAAGAGGAGAAAGAACAGCACCCACACAACCAGCTTCCTGCTAAAGCGAAAATCCATCATGTCATTCCAATTATTCCAAACAACGCCTTGTGTTCCAACCTACTCAGCGATAGAGTATCGTTTAAGTTTCCAGAGCAGCATAAAAGTAACGGGCAAGACAGTAAACAGAAACAACTTTTTACCCACATTCGCAATTGCAAACCCTTTCTCTACTTTCCAAACACCCATCAACAATAAACAGACCCTCTTAGGTAAATAGGTTGCCAGCGGGTTTAACGTGAATACATATACCAGATGGGGAAAATCGCCAATCACTCTTTTCGGTCTATTTAAACCATACTCCATACCTCTCTTCCCTTCTTCCCTTCGCTAAACACCCCAAACATCTTCCTCTGCCCCCCTATCTAACCTCCTTATGCACCTCTCTATAACTCGAACAAATGCTTATTAGCAAGTGCCCACAAATCAACCTCTTTGGCTCATACTTCCTTTGTCACACCAAACCGCACATTGCTAAAAAGAGAGATGTCGCTTGACTCACGAAACGGAAGACGAGTATTAGGGGGAAAATAGGAAGGGTTCAAAAGAGGAGCAATCCACACAAGAAGGAGGTACAGGTCTCTTGGTAGAGCTGCGGTTTCACGGACGCGGGGGACAGGGCGCTGTTACGTCGGCAGAGCTCTTAGCCCTTGCCGCCATTGAAGAGGGCAAGTACGCCCAGGCGTTTCCCTCGTTTGGCGCAGAGAGGAGAGGAGCCCCGGTTCAGGCATTCACCCGCATATCCGACACGCCCATAAAGACGCGCACCGGCGTGTACAACCCGGATATGGTGGTTGTTCTCGATCCCACCCTGCTGGGATCGGTGCCTGTGACCCAGGGAATGAGAGAAGACGGCATTCTGGCAATCAACACCAAGCACGATCCTGCCGAGGTGAAGGAGAGGCTGAAGGTTCCAGGCTCGGTGGTGGCGGTGGACGCCACCAACATAGCCATGGAAGAGCTGGGAGTGCCCATCACCAACGTGGTAATGCTGGCCACCCTGCTAAAGGCAAAGAAGCTGGTTGAACTGGAGGTTCTGGAGAAGTTTATAGCCGAAAGGTTCGCCCGCATAGCGGAGAAAGAGATAAAGGCCTTCAGAAGGGCCTACGAAGAAGCGAGGGTTGCACAATGATGGATCCCAAGCCCAAATGGACGGAGCTAACCTTTGCCTGCATCATTCCTGAGCCAGGCAACAGCGTTGAGTACAAGACAGGGGATTGGAAGACCCTTGCCCCTGTGGTTGACAAGAACAAGTGCATAAAGTGCGGCACCTGCTACATCTTCTGTCCCGAGTACGCATACGAGAAGGACGAGTACGGCTACTTCAACCCAAACTACGACTACTGCAAGGGATGCGGAATATGCGCCGTTGAGTGTCCTGCCGCCTGCATAACCATGGAAGAAGAGGTGAAAGAGTAATGGCAAAACGAGTAGGAATGGAGGTCTCCATAGCCATTGCCGAGGCGGCAAGGCAGGCCAATGTTGACGTGGTATCTGCCTACCCCATCACTCCACAGACCCACATCGTGGAGCACCTCGCCTCGCTGGTGGCAGACGGAAAGCTGGACGCCGAGTACATCACCGTGGAGTCTGAGCACACCGCCATAAGCGCCTGCATAGGGGCCGCGGCCACCGGGGCCAGGGTGTTCACCTCCACCAGTGCCCAGGGACTGGCCCTCATGCACGAGATTCTCTACATCGCCTCCAGCCTCAGAACGCCCCTGGTGATGGCGCTGGCAAACCGCGCCCTCTCTGGACCCATCAGCATCTGGAACGACCACAGCGACGTGATGGGAGAGAGGGACACCGGTTGGATATCCATATTCGCAAACAACGGGCAGGAGGCCTACGACCTTACCCTCATGGCCTTCAAGATGGGAGAGCACCCCGACGTGCTGCTCCCGGTGATGGTGAACTTCGACGGGTTCATTCTCACCCACGTCATCGAGCCCCTCTACATGTTCGATGACGAGGAGCTGGAGGGATACCTGCCCCCCTTCGAGTACAAGTACAAGCTGGATACCGACAACCCCATGACCCTGGGACCGGTGGGACTACCCGAGGTGTACACCGAGGCCAAGAAGCAACAGGACGTGGCCATAAGGAACTCCCGGAAGGTGATAGACGAGGTTCTGAAGGAATTCGGCGAGCGCTTCGGCCGGGAGTACCACGCGGTGGAGCACTACAAGAGCGACGACGCCGAGATCATCCTGCTCACCCAGGGCTCCGTCACCGAGGCAGCCGAGGTTGCGGTAGACGCCCTTAGAGAGAAGGGCAAGAAGGTGGGAATCGTGGAGCTCAGGCTTTGGAGGCCCTTCCCCTTCCAGGACCTGATCGACGCCCTGGTGAACGCAAAGTGCGTGGTGGTGCTGGACAGGTGCATCTCCTTTGGGGGACAGGCCGGGCCAGTGCTATCTGAGGTGCGTTCCGCCCTCTACCACGAGCCCAAGCGTCCCATGGTGGTGGGCTGCGTCGCCGGCCTGGGCGGAAGGGACGTATCCCTGGATAACTACATCGAGATGTTCCAG
>CAZMTB010000086.1:0-1927 GCA_964569095.1 uncultured Aquificales bacterium | reverse complement strand
CTATCTCCTGGGGTCCAACGAGAGAGAGGACCTTCTCCACCTCGAAGTACACCACGGTTAGATCCTCTTCTGCCCTTTTGTGCATGGGGTCTCTCAGCATGCTCCTAACCTTTTCGGGATCGCTCTCTTCTCCCACGACCCTCAAATAGAGACGGATCCCCCGGTAGCCAGGCGCCTTCTCAAGAAAGAGGTAGGCGGCGTGAGGATTCGATCTGAGATTCTTTAGGGTCAAGCGATTTGCCAGAATCAAGGCCACCTTTCCGTCTCCAATCACCCGGGGCCTCGCGTATATGGCCAGGTTCACCTCTCCCTCGGAGTTGGCAGAGGCCATTATTCCGGTTCCTTCCGTCTTCTCGAAGTACTCCCCAAGTTTCAGCTTCATCTAAAACGTTTCTCCCTTGCCTTTCTGTAGAGTTCCACGTACTTGGTCGCGGATCCCTCCCACGAGAAGCAGGTGTCAAGCGCCTTTCTGACCAGACCTCGCCACACCTCCGGCTTAGCGTAGCATTGGTGGGCCCTCTTAACGGCATCGAGAAACTCAGTGGGAGTGAAACCGGTGAAGAGGAACCCGTTCCCCTCTCCCGTTGCTGGATTGAACTCCTCTATGGTGTCCGCCAGTCCCCCGGTCTTTCTAACCACGGGAATGGTGCCATACCTAAGGGCAATCATCTGTCCCAGTCCACAGGGCTCGTACCTCGAGGGCATGAGAAATACGTCGGAGGCAGCGTAGATACGCGCCGCCAAGGTGTCGTCGTAACCTATCTTCACGTGCAGCAATCCGGGATACTGGTGCTGGATCTCCTGGAGCATGGAGTGGTACCTCTCTTCGCCTGATCCCAGGATCACCATGGATATGCCCATGTCCACCATGTCCCCGAGCACGGAGTGGAGAAGGTCTATCCCCTTCTGGGAAACCAGCCGACCCACCATCCCTGCAAGCATCCGACCATCAGGATCCTCCAGCCCCAGAGAGGCCATCAACCTTCTCTTGTTCTCGGCCTTTCCCGAAGGATTCCCCGCATCGTAATTGGCAAACAACCTACCGTCCTTGGCGGGATTCCACTCGTCGCAATCTATGCCGTTTATTACGCCGTAGAGGTCCTCCCTCCTCATTCTGAGCACGCCGTCCAACCCGTACCCCAAAGCCTCAGACTGGATCTCACGGCTGTAGGTCTCGCTAACGGTGTTAATGACGTCAGAGAAGACCAGTCCCCCCTTCAGGTAGTTCACGTTACCGTAGTACTCCAGCGCCTCCATGTGGAACAGATCCCAACCCAGCCCTATCGCCGGAAGCACCTCTTTGGGGAAGACTCCCTGGTAGGCCAGATTGTGTATGGTGAAGAGGGTGCCAGTAGAGGCAAAAAAGGGATCACCTGAGAAGGAGTTCTTCAGGTAGACCGGAACCAGCGCCGTCTCCCAGTCGTTGCAGTGGATAACATCCACCTGCCAGTTCATCTCTTTCAAGGCCAGCAGCACTCCCTGGGAGAGCAGAGCAAAACGGTAGGGGTTGTCGGGATAGTCCCCTTCGGGGGTGCCGTAGGGATTATCACGGTGAAAGTAGGGATCGTAATCCAACAGATAGACGGGAAAACCGTAAACGTAGAGGCGTTTCAACTTCACCAAGCGCTCCTCGCCATCCACCTCCACGGAGAAGGAGATGCCCGTCTTCTCCAGCCTTCTCTCCTCCTTTATCCTTTTGTAGAGCGGCATGAATACCGCAACCTCTTCGCCCTTCTCCTTCAGGGCCTTGGGTAAAGACTCCGAGACGTCGGCCAGTCCCCCAACCTTCTCCAGGGAGGCGAACTCAGAGGTAACAAAGGCTATTCTCAAGACTCGCTCCTTTCCCTCTCCTTCAGCTTGGCGAGGTAACGCTTCTTGGTTATCATCCTCAAGGCCTTGTTCAGCCTGTCAATGAAGACAAAACCGT
>CAZMTB010000085.1:0-11526 GCA_964569095.1 uncultured Aquificales bacterium | reverse complement strand
AAAAGGCGACAAGGGAGAGGGTATCTTCCAGAAGAGAAAAGATTTGCCAACCGCGGTTTCAGAGAGGGAGGGAGTGACCCATCCCGTTGCCTCTTTGGATAGTGCGGTTCAAGATGCTCCAGTGAAGGCTGCCCCTGATGTCCACCTGTCGGGGGCAGAGAGCGGGAAGAAGGCGGAGGCCCTTTCCAAAGAGCAGGAGAGGCTGGGCATGGCCCTTGCCTGGGGCCTCGTGGAGAGGTTCGTGGAGTCGTACCGCACGGGGGACCTCAAAAAGTTGTCCTCCCTCTTCTCGGAGGATGCCGTTGACAACGGAAAGAGGTTCAAGGAGTTGATTCCGCGCTACCAGTACCAGTTCAAGACCTTTGACGTGCAGTATTACAAGGTGCTTGAGCCTAAGATAACCCCCTTGCCCGACCACCAGTTCCTGATTAAGGGTAGATACCAGATGGCCCTGGGCGTTAAGGGGGGAGAGGGTTCGCAAAGGTTTCAGGGACCCATATCGTGGAAGATATGCACCACTCCTCTCGGCCTGCGCATCTGCGAGCTGGAGTCGTCGGTGGAGTAGCTTTGGTGAGCGCTACATCACTGTGGCTCTCTGTCTACTCCACACAGTGAAAACGAACAATAGCACCTGTCAAAAAAGGGGTACCACTTCACCCATCAGAAAGTAAGGTCCCACTTCGACTGGACTAGGCCACAGAAGGAGGCAGGAGAAAGAGGGGAATTGGCTGGAATTTCCCAAGAGGTGGTACCACCAAAAGATTCAGCTGCGACAAAAGATACCGCTACCCCTTACGGCACTCTCACAGGTTCGCCTTCTATTGAATTGAATGGTGGAGCCGACGGGAGTCGAACCCGTGACCTCCTGAATGCCATTCAGGTGTGCTCCCAACTGCACCACGGCCCCACTGTCGAAGCGAATAGATATTCCCACTTCTGGACGGTGTCAAGTGAAGTTCGAGAAATTGTCCTCTACAGGTATCCCATGAGCCTCAGTATGGCTTTTGCGAAGGGTTTTGCTGCCGACGGTCCGTTTGCGGTCACTACGTGGCCGTCCACCTCTACGGACCTGCCAGTGTAACGGGCACCGCAGGGTTTCAAGAGGCGGCTCACCCCTCCCCACACCGTGGCCTTCCGACCCTTCAGGAGGCCTGCCCTGCAAAGGGTTACGGGAGAGATGCAGATGGCCCCTACCACCGCCCCTTTCTGGTAGGCCCTTCTCAACAGAGAGTGGACTTGCTGGTTGTCCCAGAATACCCTTGCACCGCTTCCGCCGACCAGGATCACAGCGTCGTACCTGCCTGGGTTAACCTCGCTGAGGGTGAGGTCTACCTTTGCTATGCCTCCAAGCATGCCTCTCACCTCTCCAGCGTGGGTGGAGGCCACGGTGACACGGGCTCCCCTGCTCTCGATCACCCGTTTGGTCACGAATAGCTCTTCATCCCTGAAGTTTACCGGTGCCACGATCATTAACACCTTCTTGTGTAAACCCGCAGCCTCCGAACGTGGAACTGCCATCGTGGTTAACGAAGCCACTAAGACTATGACCATTACCAGTGGTTTTATTCTCATGGTCTTCCTCCTAACCTTCCGATGCCTTGGCGTAAGAGTACCCTTTCTGTGGTGCAAAGGCAAAAGGCGAGGCTTGACAAAAGCGGTTCAAAGGTCAGAGAATTGGCTTCCACAGAACAAGGAGAAGGCGTTTTTTCAAAAAGGAGGAACGGCTGTCATGCTCAAACGGATAGTTGTAGGGTTAGACGGTTCTCCCTACTCTAAAAGTGCAGTGAACTACGCGTGTAACCTTGCCAAGAACTACGGGGCCACGGTTGTGGGTATTGGTGTTGTGGACCTGCCTGAGATCGAGAAGCACATTGGGCCGGGTGGTCCTCCGGGCTCTGGAATCTACGCCAAGAGGTTGAAGGATTCAAAGGTGCAAGACGCCCTTGGCAAGGTTAAGGGTTTTCTGGATGAGTTTGAGAAGGCGTGTAAGGAGAAGAGTGTCTCCTGTGAACGCTACTCTGAGGAGGGAGAGCCCTTCGAGGCCATTATGGAAGAGGGCAAGACCGCTGATCTGATCGTGGTGGGCATTCGTACCTACTACCACTTTGAGACCTCGTCGGAGCCGGGCGACACCTTAAAGAGGCTATTGGAGAAGCCCGTGTGTCCCGTTCTGGCCGTCACCGACGAGATGGTGATGCCTGAGAACGTTGTTATTGCCTTCGATGGTGGATACACCTCGGCCAGGGCCATGCGTAGCTTCGTGCATTTGAGCCGTGAGCTCTCCTTTGCCTCTGAGGTTACCTTGTTGAGGGTATCCGAGGATGCAGAGAAGCAAGAGGTGTGCGAGGCAGAGATGGCCAAGGCCAAAAGATACCTGGAAGCACACGGCGTATCAGTGGATGCCGTGTGCAAGAGCGGGAGACCTTCCCAGGTGATTCTGGAGACCGCAAAGGAACTGAGGCCTTCCATGGTGGTGATGGGGGCCTTCGGTAAGGGTACCATTGCCAAGCTGCTTTTCGGGAGCACCGCCAACGAGATAATAGAGGACGCCTCTCTGCCTCTGTTCGTGTACCACTAATCTTGAAGGAACTGTAGTTGTGATTAGGGTGCTTTGCAGGGGGTGTTTACTAATTGTCGTGCTGGTGTGGTCGTTTTGCGGTCTTTCCGGCACGTGCAGGTCAGAGGTTAAGCTGGAGAGGTCTCCTTTAAATCCTGCCTTCCAGAGGTGGGTGAAGAGGCATGTGCACCCCAAGGATAGGACCTTGCTGAAGGCAGCTGTGGAGAGAGGATACATTCCCCCCCCAGCGTTTCTTCCCAAGGCGATGGTCTCTACACTAAACGTCTACCAGGCCTTGCCTGCCAGTTACGACTTGAGGGATCCAAACGGCGACGGTGACACCTCCGACAGCAGGCTTACTCCCGTTAAGAACCAGGGTAGCTGCGGCGCCTGCTGGACCTTTGGTACCTACGGGGCTTTGGAATCAACATTGAAGACCACCAGGGGTGTCACCTACGATTTCTCAGAGGACAACCTGAAGCACCGTAACGGGTTTGATTTTCCACCTTGTGGAGGTGGCAACTGGCTCATGGCGATGGCCTACATGACGAGGAACGACGGTCCAATAGACGAGGCAGATGACCCCTGGGATCCGTCTCCTACCTCTGCCTTTTGCACCGATTGCACCCCAAAGCTCTACGTGGGCAACATGGGCGTGCTTCCCGACGGAGTGTCCCAGTCAGAGATAAAGGCCGCCTTGTACCAGCACGGAGCACTGGTAACGGCCATGTACTGGGAGGATGCCTACTACGACCCTTCCTCTTACACTTATCTCTACAATGGAACCTCCGACTGTAACCACGCTGTGGTGCTTGTAGGATGGGATGACAGCAGGGTGGTGCCAGGAGCCACGGGCAAAGGGGCGTGGATAGTGCGCAACTCGTGGGGAAGTGCTTGGGGGGATGGTGGATACTTCTACATCTCGTACGAGGACACCGCCTTTGGGAGAGAGGGATTTGCCTACTTCGAGGATCCCTCGGTGCTCAGGGGGAAAAAGGCTGAGAGGGTGTACTATTACGACAAGCTGGGACGAACCGGAGGGATTGGGTCCGGGAGCGATACCCTGTGGGGGGCCAACAAGTTTGTGGCAAGTGAAGATGGAAGGATAGACGCGGTGGTCTTTTACGCCTCGGCGGGCAGTACGAGCTACGAGATAAGGATCTACAAGGGTGGTTTTGACGGTAGCGTGGTATCTTCCCAAAGCGGAACCTTGGGGTTTGCCGGGTGGTACACCGTGATGCTGGATGTCCCTCTATCTCTTAAGAAGGGTGATACATTCGTGGTTGCGGTTAAGTTCACAACCCCTGGCTACACCTATCCTGTACCTATTGAAGACAGGGTGCCCAACTACACCAGCAGTGCGTCTGCATCTCCGGGGCAGAGCTACATCAGCACCGATGGCGTACATTGGACGGATCTAACCAGTCAATTTGCCACCGCTAACGTGTGCATAAAGGCGGTGAGTTTCACCCAGGGTTCAGAGCCTTCACCTACCCCCGAGCCGGAGCCTGAACCCGAACCTTCACCTACTGGCCACAGGCTGGTGCCTGGGGAGATCACGGAGGTTTCCCATGGAGCCGTGTCGCCGGAACCTGACAGCAAAATATACCTGGGATTTGGTAGTGTGGCTGAGGGGGGTGACACCTTCGATCTGAAGGCCGCTTTTCCCGCCTATCTGAACGAGTCTGGGGAAGAGAGGATAAGCGTCAAGATATTCGTTGCGGGGCAGATTCCCTTGGACTATTCCTACCTCTTTTTCTTCTCCGCCTCTGGACTGAAGGTGGCGCCTCCCGATCTTCTCTCTCCCTGGAAGAGCGGTGTAAGCGAGGCTGTGAGCGCGACCACCATTCTGGGACCGCTTTCCTTGTCTGCCCTTCGTGACGCCCTTGAGGGCACCAGCTACTGGTACACCCTGGTGGTTCCAAATTGGGTTTCAGACGATCTCTCTGGGGTGAACTGGAACGCCACCCCCTGGGAGTTAACGGTTACGCCTTTGGAGGTAGAGTAGAAAATCAAGAGCAGAAAGGAGAGGTTTGTTGGTGAGACGGGTTAAGTGTTTGGCGATGTTGGTTTTGGGGCTCCTCCTGGTGTGGGGGGCCGTGGCTAATGCGGGAAAAGAGCTGAACAAGAAGGAGCTTGAGGCGAAGCTCTCCAAGATCTTCGGCCCGGTGAAGGTGTTGGGTACTATCCCATCCACCAGGATTCCTGGAATGACCGAGGTGGTGGTGCAGGGTTCCAGGGGACAGCAGGCTGTGATCTTTTTGGCCCCTGACGAGAAGCACTTCATTCTTGGCAGATACATGGAGCTTGCTACTGGAAAGGACCAGACTAAGGATCTGGCCTACGAGAAAGGTATACTTTCGCTTCCCAAGGGCAAGGAGGTGAAGACGAAGGGTATAAGCTTCAAAGAGAGCCCCACCTTTGGTAATCCCAAAGGAGTACCGGTAACGGTCTTCTTCTGCCCCTTGTGTCCCTACTGCATAAAGACCCTCAAGAGCCTCAAGCCCTTTGCCGACAAAGGCGAGATATTCTTGAGGCTTAAGTACTTCAACGTACACGGAGAACGAGGAGAGAAGGCCGAGGTGGAGGCAGAATGTATCCGCCGCAACGAGAAGGATCCCTCTGCCTACTGGAACTACCTCTTCAACGATCCCCACTTGAAGTTTCCAAGATCTGAAAAGTGCCCTCAGAAGAAGGAGATTGCAGAGATGCTGAAGAGGGACAGGGAAGATGGTAAGAACCTAGGGATAAGGGCGGTTCCTACCCTGATAATTGGCAAGGAGCTCTTCACCGGGGCCCCCAACGAGGTGGCATTGAAGAGAATTATTGACAAGAAGAGCGAAGGAAAGTAATAAAGCCTACACTTGAACATCATACTGGTACTTGAAAGGAGATGGCATAATGGGAATGAAGGAACTGGTGGAGATAATGGCAAAGGCTATGGTAGAGAATCCCGACGAGGTTCGCGTCTCAGAGATAGATGGTGCCCGTACCGTCGTGCTTGAGCTAAGGGTTGCCCCAAACGACCTGGGAAGGGTTATTGGCCGAGAGGGTGTTAGGGCCAAGGCCATGAGAACCATAGTTGGTGCAGCAAATAAGGACAGGGAGAAGAGATACATTCTGGAGATAGTGGAATAGAGCGTCGAAAGCCCCCTTATAAAAGGGGGCTTTTCACTCTTCCAATCCCACCAGTCTGGAGGCCTTCTGTTGTAGGGTGTGCACCTCTTGCCACAGTTCCTCTATAAACCCTTCCATTTCGTGGTGGTCTTCTCCTGAGATTGGAGGTGGCTGAAGGGGTTCCCCAATGACCACTCCTATCTTCCCGGGTCTAACCAGGAAGTTCCCCTTGGGCATTATGCCCCGGCTGTTTCCTATTCCCACGGGTAGGAATGGCAGCCCTGTAGCGGCCAATAGAGTTATTCCTCTCCTTCTGAAGGGTTGCATAACCCCGTCTTTAGAGCGCGTTCCCTCGGGAAATATCACCACATGACGATTGAATCCTTCTTCCAGGGCCTTCTTGATGGTGGCTACCGCTACCAGGGGCCGTTGTCTGTCTATCTCGAGCACCCTTCCTATCCTCATGAGTTGGCCAAAGATGGGTATGGAGAAGAGCTCTTTCTTGGCCAGGAAGTGGGGGGGTCTTCCGAGGAGAGCGATCACCACAAATATGTCGAAATAACTTTGATGGTTACAGATGAGCACCGACTGGCCGGTCTTCTCCAAAGACTCCCTGCCTTCTACGACCATCTTGCACCCTGCGAGCCAGAGCATGGTCTTGGCCCAGAAGTAGGCTGCAAACATGGTGATCCTCTCCTTCTTGTCAAAGGGCCTCGAGGCAGGCACCACCACTCCTGCCACCAGTACGATGATTGCGTTGCAGACCCACCAGAGGGCGCTGTGGATCAACCGTATCACCAGCATTAGATGATGAGTGCGCCGCTGAAGAAGGGGTTGAACCTCTTCTCTCTTCCCACGGTGGAGGAGGGCCCGTGGCCTGGTAGCACCTCCACGTCTTCGGGGAGCACGAATATCTTTTTGGGTACCGAGCGGAACAGGTCTGCCTCGGAGGAGAAGGGAAGGTCGGTTCTTCCGATAGAGCCTGCGAAAAGGGTGTCTCCCGTGAAGAGAAGCTTTGCGTCTTCAGAGTAGAGGCAGACGGAGCCTACGGTGTGTCCCGGAGTCTCAATCACCTTTAGGCTCTCTTTCCCGAACTTCACCTCGTCTCCCTCGTTGAGCAGCCTGTCTGGTTCAGGAGACTGCTTCGCCCTGCACATCATCACGAGCATGGGATTCTTCGGTGCCTGAAACAGGGGAAGGTCCTTCTCTGGAACCATCAGCTCCGCTTCGGGATAGGCATCCTTCATGTCCGCATTGGCGCCTATGTGATCCACGTGGGTGTGGGTGTTCACTATGGCAACGGGTTTCATGCCAATTGCCTCGATTCTCTTCTTTATCACCTCGGGGTCGCCCCCGGGATCTATGATAACACCCTCTTTGGACTCCTCGTCGTAAACCAGGTAGCAGTTCACCTCTAACGGGCCTACAATGATTCTATCGTATCTCATGCGCGTCTCTCCTGTGAGTCTATGATGAAGGTTACCGGGCCGTCGTTCTCTATCTCTACCACCATGTGGGCTTGGAACACCCCGGTCTCCACCGTTATGGGGTACTTGTCTCTAACGTACTCCACCATGCGCTGGTAGAGCTCCAGTGCCTCTTGGGGAGGTGCGGCGTTGACGAAGCTCGGCCGTCTGCCCTTCCGACAGTCTCCCAGCAGGGTGAACTGGGATATCATTAGCAGCTCCCCCTGGACGTCCAAGAGAGAGAGATTCATCTTTCCCTGTTGGTCGTAGAAGATGCGCAGGTTCACCACCTTGTCCGCTACCCATCTCATCTCTTCCTCTGTATCCCCTTGGGCAACGCCCACCAAGGCGGTTATTCCCCTTTTTATCTCTCCTACGGTCTTACCTTCCACGGAGACTCGTGAACGGTTCACCCTTTGAATCACCGCTATCATTTGAGATTTCCGTACACCTTCTGGTAGTCCGCAAGGAACCTCTCTATCCCGATGTCTGTCAGGGGGTGCTTCACCATCTGCTGGAGCACCTTGTGGGGAACCGTGGCGATGTGGGCCCCCGTTAGGGCTGCCTCTACCACGTGTCGGGGGTGCCTTATGCTTGCCACGATAACCTCGGTGGTGAGCCCTGACACGTCGAATATCTCCACTACCTCTCGCACCAGCTCCATCCCCTCGTGGCCGATGTCGTCGAGCCTGCCTATGAAGGGGGATACGAAGGTGGCGCCTGCCTTTGCAGCAAGTAGGGCCTGGGGCGCTGAGAAGACCAAGGTGACGTTGGTCTTTATCCCAAGCTGTGAGAGCATGTGAACGGCCTTTAGCCCGTCCACTGTCAGGGGTATCTTTACCGCGATGTTGGGATGTATCTCTGCCAACTCCTTGGCCTCTTTCACCATCTCGTCAGCCTTTAGCGAGAGGACCTCGGCACTGATGGGACCATCGACTATGGAGCATATCTCCCTTATCACCTCTCTCATGGGCCTGCCCGTTTTGGCTACCAGGGTGGGATTGGTGGTGACCCCGTCCACCACCCCCCATGATGCGGCCTCTCTGATTTCATTGACGTCTGCCGTATCAAGGAAAAACTTCATGATCTCACCTCTCTTTGCTCTCTTTTTCGGCGTCGAGGAATCTCCCTATCCCCATACTCGACGACCTGTCAACCATGGCCCATCACGGCCTTTGCCGCCGTGATAGAAGTGGTTGAGAACCTGCAGAAGGGCTGTTTAATGGGAAAGCCAGAAGGATCCTACCGAGTGTGGGTATCCTTTTCTGACCTCTTCCTCAAAGAGCTCTGCAGAGCTGAGCTCGCCTGCCGTTCGCTCAAGGAGGGCTAGGTCGTAGAGAAGAGGGGCCTTCTCGTTGTCGCTGGCATTCTGGATGGCCTTCCATAGCCGTTGTGTGAGGCCGTTGATGTCTCCCTTTTTGCCCAACACCTTTCCAAGGGCGATCAGCTTTACCATCACCCGTGGTGCGCTGGGTGCAGCGGGGAATCTCTCGAGAAAGCGCCTGTATTCCTGGTATGCCTGCTCCAGGTTGGCCATTGCCTCGTAGCACATGGGTATGTAGAGCTGCACCTCTGGCCCCCTGAAGGTGGAGTCTCGCCTTCTCAGCTCGGTGAACATGTCCAACGCCTTGTGCATATCTCCCAGGTTGAAGTGTATCTGAGCGGACTTGAATATTCCGTCCATCTCTTGGATCACTCCTCCGAAGGCCATGGACGAGGCACAGATGAGGAGCGGTAATAGCACCGCTCCCCTTGCTAACCTTCTGACTCTGCTTTGTAGCATAGGCGTACCTTACAGCTTGGCTAAGCGTTCCGCAGCCTCTTGCAGTACCTCTTCCCCTACGGTCAAGGTTGCTCTGACGTAGCCTTCTCCGCCCTTTCCAAAGCCCACTCCTGGGGTGAGAAGCACGCCTGCTTCCGTCAGGGCCTTTGTTGCGAACTCCATGGAGGTGCCGCCGCCCTCTGGAACGGGGAACCACACGTAGAAAGCCGCCTTTGGGGCCTTCACCTTGAACCCCGCCTTCTGTAGTCCCGATACGAAGACGTCTCTGCGCCTGCGGTATAGCTGGCGCAGATCGGCCAGGCCGGGCTCGGTTTCCAGGGCCTCTATTCCCGCCTCCTGGATGAACTGGCAGGCACCTGAGTCCACGTTGGTCTTTATCTTCTTGAGGCCGGCTATTATGGATGGATTGCCCACGGCCATTCCTATGCGCCAACCGGTCATGTTGAAGGTCTTTGACAACGAGTGGAACTCTATGGCCACCTCCTTGGCGCCCTTCACCTCCATGATGCTGTGGGGAGGCTCTTCGTAGTATATCTCGCTGTAGGCGGCATCGTGACACAGGATTATTCCGTGCTCCTTTGCAAAGTCCACTGCCCGCTCGAAGAACTCCAAGGGGGCGACAGCGGCGGTTGGATTGTTGGGATAGTTCAAGAAGATGATCTTTGCCCTCTTCAGGATGTCAAGGGGTATCCTCTCCAGATCCGGGAGGTATCCCTCTTCCTCCTTCAGCAGGAGGGGATAGGGTTCTCCCTCTGCCATTATGGTGCTGCCTCCGTAAACGGGGTATCCGGGATCCGATACGATCACCACCTCTCCTGGGTTCACGAAGGCCAGGGGCAGGTGGCCTATGCCCTCCTTGGAGCCAATGAGGGTTAGAACCTCTCCCTTGGGATCAAGCTCTACCCCGAAACGCTTTTTGTACCAGTTGGCTACTGCCTGCCTGAAGGAGAGCATACCGTCGTATGATGGATACTGGTGGTTCTTGGGGTCTTCTGCAGCCCTCTTCAGGCGATCTATGATCGGCCTCGGGGTGGGGGTGTCGGGATCCCCTACCCCGAGGTCTATTATCTGCTTACCCTTTGCCTCCTCCCTCGCCTTTGCTGCGTCGAGCTCGGCGAAGAGGTAAGGCGGAAGGTTCTGGAGCCTTTGGGCTAAGGGAAACTCCATCTCTCTCCTACCACTCTCCCGTGGTCAGATAGTTGTGGATCTCCCTTGCCGCGGTCTTTCCATCTCCCACTGCCAGAATCACCGTTGCTGCTCCGCGGATGATGTCACCACCGGCAAACACCCCTTTCTTGGTGGTCTTGCAGGTGTTGGGGTCGGCCACGATGTAACCCCACTTGTTCACCTCCATGTCGGGGGTTGTGCTGGGGATGAGGGGGTTTGCCGCGGTACCGGTGGACATGATGACCATGTCCAGGTCCTGGATGAACTCTGAACCCTCTATGGGCACCGGGCGACGGCGGCCAGAGCTGTCAGGCTCTCCCAGCTCCATGCGGATGCACTTCATTCCCTTAACCCATCCGTTCTCGTCCCCCAGTATCTCCAGGGGATTGATGAGCAGGTTGAAGATCACGCCCTCTTCCTCGGCGTTCTCTATCTCTTCGGCCCTTGCCGGCATCTCGGCCCTGGAACGGCGGTAGACGATGTGGGCCTCGGCGGCCCCCAGACGAAGGGCGGAACGCACTGCATCCATGGCCACGTTACCGCCTCCCACCACAGCCACCTTCTTGCCCACGCAGATGGGGGTGTCGTACTCGGGGAACTTGTATGCCTTCATCAGGTTGCTACGGGTGAGGAACTCGTTGGCAGAGTAGACCCCGTTGAGGTTCTCTCCAGGTATCTCCATGAACCAGGGAAGTCCTGCTCCCACGCCCAGGAATACGGCGTCGTATCCCTCTTCCGTTAGCAGGTCGTCCACGGTGAAGGTCTTTCCAACCACCACGTCGGTCTTCAGCTCTACGCCCAGGGAGGTGATGTAGTCCACCTCGCGCTGCACTATTGCCTTGGGCAGCCTGAACTCGGGGATTCCGTAAACGAGCACTCCTCCCGCTTTGTGCAGGGCCTCGAATATGGTCACCTTGTGTCCCAGAACCGCCAGGTCTGCGGCCACGGTGAGACCGGCGGGTCCGGAGCCCACCACAGCCACCTTCTTGCCCGTGGGGGGCGCTATCTCTGGTTTTGCCGCTTCGCCCTGGGCAGCCTCGTAGTCTGCCACGAAGCGCTCCAACCTGCCGATGGCCACCGGAGCCCCCTTCTTGGCCAACACGCAGACCTCTTCACATTGCTCTTCCTGGGGGCATACCCTCCCGCACACCGCGGGCAGGGCGTTGGTCTCTTTTATCTTCAAAGAGGCCTCTATGAACTTACCCTCTTTGATGAGGTGTATGAACTCGGGTATCTTCACCTCGGCGGGACACCCGTCCACGCAGAGGGGCTTCTTGCACTCCAGGCATCTCTCTGCCTCTTCCATTGCCATCTCGGCGGTGTATCCCAAGGCCACCTCGTTGAAGTTGGTGATACGGACCTTGGGGTCCTGCCTTGGCATGTCCAGTCTGTTGAGATTGAGACCTTTCTTCTTGGGTTTCTGCTCAGCCATCACG
>CAZMTB010000084.1:0-2562 GCA_964569095.1 uncultured Aquificales bacterium | reverse complement strand
AGTTCTTGGTAACCACCACCGAGGTGGGACCCACCGACCAGTTGATTATGGCCTGGGGCCTGGCCTTCGCCAGCTTTGTGAGCTGGGCGGTCATGTCCCTGTCACCACCGCCGTAGGTCTCAACACCCACGATCTTCATCTGGTACCTATCTGCCAAGGCCTTCAGGTTGTTGTAGCCATCCTCGCCAAAGGCGTTTGAGACGTAGAGTATGCCGATCTCCTTGACGCCTTTGGATCTAAGGTACTCCATGGCCTTGGCAGCCGCCAGGGCGTTCGTGTGGGGGGTGGTGAAGACCCAGGGCTTCACTGGCGAGGTGAGAATCTTGCCCGCGGCACACGACACCATGGGCACCGCAAACCGTGGGTGCTTCTTGTCGAGCTGCAGGGCCTTCATCACCGCCGCAGAGGTTGGCGTGCGGGAAGGACCAATGATGACCATCACCCTGTCCTTGGTGGCCAGCTGGCGCGCCTTGAGAACCGCAAGCTGCGGAGCCCCCTTGGTGTCGTAGATGACCACCTTCACCGGGTGGCCCATGATGCCACCCTCCTTGTTTATCTTCTCAACCTCCATCTCGACGGTCTTCTTCTCTGGGTCACCAAGCCACGCAGCAGGACCGGTGACCGCGAATATGCAGCCGATCTTGTACTCCTGTTCTGCTGCCATCGAGGTGGTGGAGAAGACCACCATCACCAACACCGCCAATACCGCTACTGCCAATCTTTTCAATGTCTTATCTCCTCTTCATCCTTCTCTCTTCGGTTTCAGGGGGCAAGCAGCGTGAAGGCCCCGTCTCTCACCTTCAACATCACCATCGCCTCCTTCGACAGACCGTTGTGATCGGTGGGACCGTAGTGGAAGACACCATCCACCCCCACCACTCCATCGCAGTAGGTCTCCAGGGCCTTGCGCAGCCCCTCCTTGTCCCCTGGTTTCACCTTACCCTTCTCTATTGCGTGCTTTATCAGCAGTATGCCGTCGTAGGAATGTCCCGCGAAGGGTGAGACCTGTTCCCTGTAGGTCTTCTCGTAGAGCTCCTTGAACTCTTTGAGAACCTTGGCCTGGGGATCGCCTGGAGAGAGAGACTGGGTGGCCAGAATCTTTCCAGCGGGTAGAACAACACCCTCAGCCGCTTTTCCACACAGCTCGATGTACTTCACGTTGCCCTGCCCGTGGTTCATCACCAGCAGAATACCCTTCTTCTCCAATCCAAGCTGCTTGAAGTTCTTGGTAACCACCACCGAGGTGGGACCCACCGACCAGTTGATTATGGCCTGGGGCTTACGATCCGCCAGCTTGGTGAGCTGGGCGGTCATGTCCCTGTCACCGCCACCGTAGGTCTCAACCCCAACCACCTTCACCCCGTACTTGGGGGCAAGCCTCTTCAGGTTGGCGTACCCGTCTTCACCAAAGGCGTTAGAGACGTAGAGCATACCCACCTTGGTCCTATGGGTCTTAGAGAGGTATTCGAGCACCTTCTCCACCGCCAAGGCGTTGGTCTGGGGGGTGGTGAAGAGCCACGGCTTCACGGGCGAGGTGAGAATCTTGCCCGCGGCACACGACACCATGGGCACCGCAAACCGTGAGCGGCTCCTCTCCAGCTGCAGGGCCTTCATCACCGCCGCGGAGGTTGGCGTACGAGAGGTGCCAATGATTGCCATCACCCTGTCCTTGGTCACCAACCTGCGTGCCTTGAGCACGGCGATCTGGGGATCGCCCTGGGTGTCGTAGATGATCGCCTCAACCTTGTGACCGTTTATGCCTCCCTCCTTGTTGATCCGCTCCCCCATGAGTTCCAAGGCCTTCTTCTCCGGGTCTCCCAACCATGCCGCAGGACCCGTAACCGCAAATAGACCACCGATCCTGTACGTCGTATCTCTCCCCCAGGAGGGGGAGAAGCCCACGGATACGAGAAAGAGCACCGACAAAACCACCAATACGCAGCGCTTCACTCTTACCTCCTCCTCTCCAACAATGATGTTGCCACCACCTCTTACCCACTACCCCAATTGAAATCAAGTAAACCGCTGTTTTTATGATGTTATCTAACTTTTTTAAGCGCAGCCAAAACCCTTATTGACACTTGGGGCTTACAGTCCTATATCTTGAAGCCATCTCAGGAAAGCAGAGCAAACAGGTCAACAGATGAGCGGGTTTGTTTGAAGGTAGTCGTTGGACAATAAATAAATCATGGTTTTGTAGCTGGGATTGCCGCTTTTTTAGCGCTAATCCCATTGCAATTTCTAAGGCCCTTCAACTTGAAGGGAGAAGAGGAGGTCAAGAGATGAAGAACAACGGCTACTTCAAACGCACCAGAGAGGTCTTCTCGCCGGAAAGTCTCTTTCTGAAAAGAGAAGCCTTGCAGGGAGTACGCGTTCTGGACGTCACGGCAGTGGTTCTGGGACCCTCCGCAACGGACTACCTGGCAGAGTTTGGGGCAGAGGTGATCAAGTTCGAGGCACCCCAGGGAGACCAGATGCGCTACGTCACGCCCTACGCCTACTTCTGGAAGAACATGTCGCCAGGACTCTGGGAACAGCAGCACAACAAGTATTGGGTGGGAA
>CAZMTB010000083.1:0-3221 GCA_964569095.1 uncultured Aquificales bacterium | reverse complement strand
AGTATGGTGTAGCCGGAGCTGGTCAAGAGCTTCACCTCGGTTAGGTGGCCGCTCCTGTCTATTACGAAGAGGAGGCGCAACACCCCTTGAATGCCCGCCATTCTCGCCTCGGTGGGGTACCTCCACACCAGGTAGAGCTTCTCCCTGATGTGCCTGAAGTATGAGATGTACTTCGACTTCTTGGTGTCGAGCTCGAGGGTTACAGACTCTCCGGTGTCCATCTGGGGGTTTAATCTCTTGGCGTACTGGTTGATCAGCGAAGGATCGAAGAGGGGGATCTTTCGTTTGGGAACCGGGGGAGTGGAGGGCTTTGGTGTTGCGGTATTAGGCTCCTTTTTCACCACCACCCTTGACTCTTCTGCCTTCTCCTTCTGCCTCTCCTCTTGTTGAGCCTTCTCTTTGGAACCCTCTTTCTCTTTCTGGGCGACTCTCTCCTTCTCTCCCTTCGCCTTCTTCTCTTTGGCCAGCTCATTCGTTGGTTTGGGAGAGATACCCTTCTTTGGTTTCTCCCTTTTCTTGGATGGGGTGGCCTTTGCCGCCTCCTTTGAGGGCTTCTGCTTGGCCGTTCTCTTCTCCTTGCCCTTGCTGGACTTCTCCATGGAGGGAGGGCTTAGGGGAGGGGAGGGTGAGGGTTTTGAGCCCGGATGGCCCAAGGTACCGGGGATCTCTATGGGGGGGCCGGGCTTGGGCGTAAGAACGGGGGCATCCCCAGACATGTAGGAGGGCAGCTGTTTCCCCTTGGGACCCTTCTTCCTCGTGTTGAACTGGGAGATGATGTGGGCGTTCTTGGGAGGTGCCTCTTCCTTCTTGGGTTTGGGCATGTCCAGAATCTTGACGTAGATGGGCCTCTTCTCCTCTTCCCGTGCCTTCTTCTTCAGAAACTCCGGTACGGGCAGGGTAGAGGGCAAAAGGGGAAGGAGTATGAGAAAGAGCAGGTGTAGGGCCACGGAGGCAACCACAAAGGGGAGCAGAGAATCTCTTCGGTTGTGGGTCTCCTGGTACACCTGAGTTTCAGGGCCCCTGAATAACTTCAACATCGCCTGCATTTACCACCAGGCGGTCTCCTCTCTCGCCCCTGATGATAAGCCCTCCCTGGGGGGTCACCTCCTCTGCGTATCCAGTGAACCCCTGTTCGGTCTTCACCCTGCGACCAAGGGTATAGCTCATACCCCTCCACTTTGAGAAGAGTTCCTCCGTCTCTCCCTTTAACCAGTTCAGATAGAGAGACTCCATCTTCAGCAAGAGGTGAATCAGAAGGGTGGTCCTGCACCAGGTGGTACCGGTCTCTCTCGAGAGGGAGGTGGCCCTGTGGGTTAGCTCTTGGGGAAAGGTCTCGGTGTTCACGTTCAACCCTATTCCCAGCACCATCCAGTCCATGCTCCCACCTTTGCTCTCTGCTTCCACGAGGATACCCGCTACCTTCCTGCCGTTAATGAACAGGTCGTTGGGCCACTTTATCAAGGCGTTCACCTGGCACGTTTCTCTGAGCACCTCGGCCAGTGCCACCGACGCCACCATGGTTAGCCTTTGGGCCTCCGCGGTGCCCCGATCGGGACGCAGTAGGAGTGAGAGGTATAGGCTGGTCCCTGGGGGAGAGTACCACGACCTGCCACCTCTGCCCCGTCCCTTGGTCTGGCTCTCTGCGGTCACCAGGGTTCCCTCTGGTGCCCCGCTCCTTGCTAATCTGGCACATAGAGTGTTGGTGGAATCCACCGTGTCAAAGTAGTGGTAGAGCTGGTGGTTTGAGGCGAACAGACCCGGTTTCTCTCCACGGGCAGACCAGAGTCTTGGTAGAAACACCGCGGGATGGAGCAGGTCGAAGGTCTTCTTCAGGGTGTATCCCTTGCCTGGCTCGCTCTCTACGGGGACTCCTGCCCGGCGTAGCGACTTCACCCACTTCCAGACGGCGGTGCGAGAGGCACCAGTGACCTGGGCAAGCTCCTCTCCTGACACCCGGTTTCCCTTGGCGTAGACCAGTCTCTCTCCGATTAAGAGCCACGGGGGAGGCAGGGTCTCTCTGCTGTCCCCTTCCTTCACAGGCATGCGGGCCGTATCCCCCTCACCTCCAGCTGAAGGGTCTTGTTTCCGTTCCAGACGTTGAGAGTGGGATAGACCGCCAGATCCACCCGGGTGTTCTGGACGATGGAGAGGGTCTCTCCCAGGTCAAAGGCTATGCACTCCACCACGGTGTTGCCCTTGAGCGCCTGGAACTTCAGGTGGTTTTTGCCCACTATCTTTGGATACTGAACGCTCACCTCCTTCATGAGGAAGAGGGGTTGTGGATTGGCCTCTCCGTAAGGCTCCAACATCCTAAGGTCGTTCAAAAGCTTGCCGTTCAGATCGTCCATCTCGATGGCCGCCTCGAGCTCCAGCACCCTCTCCCTGCTCTGGGCCACGGTTTGCCGGGCGGCCTCGGCAACGGCCTCTTTGAACCCTTCCGCCTTCTCCCTTCTTATTCCAAATCCCGCGGCCTTCTTGTGCCCCCCCAGCTCTTCCAGGTGTTGGGAGCACTTGTTCAGTATGCTCAGAAGGTCTATCTCTCCCCAGGTTCTGGCAGACCCCCTGCCTTTGTCTCCGTTGTAGAAGGAGACGAGGGCCGTTGGACGCCTCAACCTGTCTGCAACCCTGGCCGCCACTATACCGATCACCCCTGGGTGCCAGTTGTCGCCAAAGAACACGGCAAAGGGTGGCAGCTCCTCCATTCTCTCTGCCTGCTCCAAAACGCTCCGCAGTATACCCTCCTCCGCCTTCTGGCGCTGCTGGTTGGTGGCGTGCAGCCTCTTCGCCAGTTCCATGGCGGTATCCTCGTCGTCGTTCAACAGGAGTTCCAAGGCCGGCATTGCGTCTCCCATCCTGCCGGCGGCGTTGAGGCGGGGAGCAAGGATGAAAGAGATCTCCCAGCTCGTAACAGGGCCTTTTCTTCCAGCCACCTTCATCAAGGCGGATATTCCTGCCCGCCTTCTCTGTTCCATCACTCTCAGACCGTAGCGGGCTATGAACCTGTTGCCCCGAACCAGGGGAACCACGTCTGCTATGGTGCCCAGCAGGGCGAGATCCAGGTACTCCTTGAGGGCCTCTTTGGCCCCCTCCTCTCCACTCAGACTCCCTGCCACCCCCTCAACTACCTTCAGGGCCACTCCAACCCCGGCAAGGGGATCCATCTGTGGATGGATGGCAGGATCCAGGATGGCCAGGGCGTCGGGAAGGTTGGGGGAGGGCTG
>CAZMTB010000082.1:0-4140 GCA_964569095.1 uncultured Aquificales bacterium | reverse complement strand
GGATCCCGCACAGAGCTTACCGGGATCTTTACTCCATTAACCACCACGGCATCGTCGGTATGGGAGACCTCTCCATCGAACCGGCCGTGAACGGAATCGTACTTCAACAGGTGAGCCAAGGTGGCGGCATCCGTGATGTCGTTTATTCCAACCACCTCTATCCTCTCGTCCTCCATGGCAGCCCTGAAGACAAGGCGGCCTATGCGACCAAAACCGTTTATTCCCAACCTCACCGACATCTTCAACACGCCTCCTAAACACTCAAGAAGAGGGCTTCAACCCTCGTCAAAGAGCACTTTTTTAACTTTAAACCAAAACCTGCAACGCCACATTCCCACCCGAAGGTAGAAATGCGGCGTTTCGTCGAATCCAAAGCGAAGAAGCGATCTGGATACAGGGGAGGTTTCCTAACGTTTCCTCCACTGGAAACCTTTTCTTGCCTTCTTGCGTCCGTACTTCTTCCGTTCCACCACTCTGGCATCCCTGGTGACCAACCCCGCCCTCTTCAGGACGGGCCTGAAGTTGGGATCGTAGGCAAGCAACGCCTTGACCAGGCCGTAACGCACCGCGTCTGCCTGGCTGGAGACCCCCCCCCCTCTAACGTTCACCATGACATCAAACTGGCCCTCGGTTCCCGTGAGTTGAAAGGGCTGGTTGATGATCATCTTCAGGGTCTCCCGGGGAAAGTAATCGTCCATATCCCTCTTGTTCACCACTATCCTGCCCTGCCCCGGCTTGATCCAGACACGGGCAACCGAGGTCTTCCTCTTTCCAACGCCGTGATAAGTCTCCTGGGCCATAGGTCCTCCTACAACTCTACCTTCACCGGCCTTTGAGCCGCGTGGGGATGGTTCTCACCACTGTATATCTTCAACTTCTTCAGCATGCGTCTTCCAAGGTGGTTCTTGGGGAGCATGCCCCTAACCGCGTGGCGCAGGATCTCCTCGGGTTTGCGCTCCCTCATCTCCCTGGCGCTGCGAAACTTGAGTCCACCAGGATAGTTGGAGTGGCGATAGTAGAGCTTCTGATCCCACTTACGGCCGGTAAACTGCACCTTCTCCGCGTTCACCACCACCACAAAGTCACCCACGTCCACGTGCGGGGTGTAGGTGGGCTTGTTCTTACCCATGAGCACGGTGGCTATCTGGCTAGCCAACCTGCCCACCACCTTTCCCTTTGCATCCACAAGAAGCCACCGCCTCTCCACCTCGGTAGGCTTGGCCATGTACACCTTCTGTCGCATCGATCTCCTCTCCTAATCCTCTAAAAACTGGGCTTAAACCTCTTATCCCCCTCCAGAAGCAGAAGGGGGCTATACATCAGACCACAAAGGGCTGTCAACCAAAGAGTTGAAATTGAGAACGGCGGAACTCAAACCGCCTTCAACACCACCTCCTTCTCTGAATCGGGCACGGGCTCCTCGTCTCCCTTCCCCATGCTGCAGCTACCGTTGAACTCTGCACCCTCCTCTATGCTGATCAGGGGAGTAACGATGTTGCCCTTCATCCTGGCAGTGGCGTTGAGCCTAACGGCGGTGGTGGCCTTGATGTTTCCCTCGAAGGTGCCCGAGATCTCTGCCACCCCCACGGACATCTCGGCAGTTATCCTGGCCTTGGAGCCAATGATTATCGTCCCGTTCTCAGACAGCACCTTTCCTTCAAGGTCACCGTCTACCCTGATCACCCCGTCAAACACCACCGTGCCGGAAAAACGGGTGCCTTCACCCAAAAACGCCCTCATCTCAGCGCTTCCGCTTCCTTTGTCCTGTCCTCTTCTCATTCCTTTTGGTCACTCCCTCTCAAGTCTCTCGAAAAACGCCTCTATCTCCTCCACCGACGAGAAAGGCATGATCATCTTGTACCCCTTCTTTCCCACGGTGAACCTCACCCCTTTGTATCGAGACCTCAAACGCCTCTCCAGATCCTTCAGCATGGGGGGAGGTTTAGGCTTACCCTTCCCCTCTTCCCTGGCCTTCTCCATGGCCAGAAGCCTCTCCAACTCCCTAACGGTCAGTCCCTTCTCCACCACCCTGTCGCACCAGACATCCTGTCTCTCCGCAGGCAAGGCCAACAGCACCTTTGCATGTCCCAAGGTGATCTTTCCCTCAACCAGCCTATCCTTCACCCTTGGAGAAAGCCTCAAGAGCCTCACCATGTTGGCCACGTGAGACCTGCTCTTGCCCACCTCCTCTGCAACCCCTTCCTGGGTGAGAGAGAATTCCTCCATCAACCTCTGGTAGGCCATGGCCTCTTCTATGGGATTCAGATCCTGGCGCTGTAGGTTCTCGATCAGGGCGATGGCAAGGGCCGTTCTGGTGTCCACCCGGTGAACCACCGCAGGAATGGTCTCCTTGCCTGCGAGCTTGGAGGCCCTGTAGCGGCGCTCCCCCGCAATCACCAAGTAGCTTCCGGGCTTCTCGGGATGGGGCCTAACCAGTATGGGCTGCAACACCCCATGGTCGCTTATCGAGTCTGCAAGCTCACGTATCTCCTCGTCTCCAATCACCTTTCTCGGCTGCTGGGGATCAAGGTCCACCAGAGATAGGGGCAGCTCAACCACTTCCTGTCCCTTCTCCTCTGGGAGAAGGGACTTCAATCCCCTGCCTAAGCCCCGCTTTGACATCGGTTCAGCACCTCTTTCGTAATGGAGAGATACGCCCTGGCACCGGCGCTCTTCGCGTCGTAGAGAAGCACGGGAATACCGTAGCTCGGGGCCTCGCTAAGCCTGACATTGCGTGGAACCACCGTTCTGAAGGCCTCCCTCGGAAAGTGGCGCACCACCTCGTCTACCACCTGCCTGGAGAGCTTGGTGCGGGTGTCATACATGGTGAATATGATACCCCACAGCTCCAGCCGGGGATTCAACGACAGCTTCACCCGCTTCACCGTCTCGATGAGGCTGGCCAAACCCTCCATGGCGTAGTACTCGCACTGTAGGGGTATAAGCACCTTGCTGCCGGCCACCAGCCCGTTCAAGGTCAAAAGACCCAGGGAGGGAGGCGAGTCGATCACCACAAAGTCGTACTCCTTCAGCCAGGGTTCCAGGGCCCTCTTCAAAAGAAACGCCCTGTCGTCCTCGTTGGCCATCTCCACCTCGAGACCCACCAGGTCAATGTGTGCAGGTGCCAGAAAGAGGTTGGGCACGGTGGTGTCGACCACCACGTCCATCAACCCCGCCTTGCCTATCAACACGTTGTAAACGTTTCTATCGGGATCTGGCTCCACCCCCAATCCACTGGTGGCGTTGCTCTGGGGATCCATGTCCACCAGCAAGACCCTCTTCCCAGAAGCGGCAAGACAGGCCCCAAGGTTTATCGCGGTTGTGGTCTTGCCAACTCCCCCTTTCTGGTTGGCAACCACCAGAACAACAGCCTCTTTCGTGCTTCTCTCCATAGCCTCCTCTACTACTATCCAACCCCGAAGATAGTCAAACGGCACCCCAAAACAACAACCGCGAACATGAGGGCACCGTCACAACACGCGCCAGCAGAAGTAGAGAACTACCTCCTGGTCAAGGTCCCCGTCTCCACCAAAGATAGACCAAGGTCGTCCACCAGCTCCCTGTCCAGGGCAGGATCCCGCCCTCCCCTGGTGAGGTAGCCTCCAACCATGAACCCGTTAACCATGATGGCAGCAAGGGGCTGAAGCTGGCGAAGGTTACGCTCCCTGCCACCACACACCCTCAGCTCGGTCTCTGGTAATACGAGGCGGAATAGGGCGATGCACCTGAGTAGCTCCAGAGGATCAGGGGGAGACGCCGCCTCGAGGGGGGTACCCGGTATGGGAATGAGAAAGTTGAGGGGCACCGCGTCCACCTGGGCCTCTGCCAACGCAAAGGCGAGCTCGACCCAGTCCTCCCCCGACTCCCCAAGGCCGACCAATCCCCCCGAACACACCTCCAACCCCTCCTCCTTGGCTAGGAGAAGGAAGCCGTACCTATCCCTCCAGCTGATCCTGGTGGTGATGCTGGGATAGAAGGACTCCGAAGACTCCAGGTTGTGGTGAACCCTGGAGATCCCTGCAGACTTCAGCTCCACCAGCTGGTACCTGTCGAGCCTTCCCACCGAAACGTCCAATAGAAGCCGGGGAAACTCGCCTTTCAAGGCCTCAACGGCCACCAGCAACTCCTCCATCTCCGCCG